>JBDLIK010000677.1:0-2580 GCA_039714895.1 Myxococcota bacterium
CATGGCGGCTGAGAGCAGCCCCCCGCGAGAGGGCAGCTCGAGCCTGCCGGTCGACCTCGCAGGATCCGGCGAGATCCTCTACGTCTCTTCGGTGGATGTCTCCGTCGGAAACGGCCCCGGCGTCAACGAACGCGAGTTCATCACTGCACTCCACTCGGCCATGGGGTCGAGGGCTCACTTCCTGATTCCGAAGCCGGCGGGTCTCGTCCCCGATCTACCTGAGTCGGCGTGCACCTTCACCCTGCCCCATCGTCGGCACCATCCCCTCCATTTTCTGGCCCACTGCTTCTCGAAGGTCAAGCTCGCCAGGGAGCTCGTAGCCCGCCGGCCCTTCGATCTTCTGGTGTTCCGGTTGGATGTGCTCCCTCTGGCGATCCTCCTGATCACCCGGAGCCTCGAGACTCCGTACGCGCTCAAGACACTCGGCCAGAATTCGCTGAAGATCCTCGACTCGCGCGGCGGGTGGGTGGGCCGCAGCCTCAAGCGGCTGAATCGATGGATGGTTCGGCAGGTCGTCTCCGGCGCGATCGTGGCGGATTCGGTGACCAGGCTGCAAGCCGAGTTTCTGACCCGCAGTCTCGATCTGGATGCGGAGAAGATCGTTTGCATCGATAATGCGGTCAACACCAATCGCTTCCGCAGGAGCGACCCAGAGCTCGCCAGAGGGGAGCTCGGCCTCGAGGACTACGACCCGATCATCGGCTATGTCGGCTCGCGTCCGTCGGAGCGGGGCGGGATGGCGTTGGTCGAGGCCGCGGCACAGCTGTCACCGAAGTACTCGAGGCTCGGAGTCCTGATCGTGGGAGACGGGCCGGGAATGGAGAGCCTGCGAGCGAGGGCCCGCGAGCTCGGAGTGGACGACCGCTGCGTTCTCACTGGCTACGTTCCCTTCGACCGGGTGCCCGTTCACATCAACGCCCTCGACGTGGCGGTTTCGATCAGCTGCCTGGAAGACAGACGCGCCGCGTCGGAGCTGAAGGTGCGGCAGTATCTCGCGTGTGGAAAACCTGTGGTGATCAGCGCTGGGGGGAACGAATTCGTCGCCAGCGAGGATCTCGGATCCGTGGTCCCCGCTTCCGAGGGAGACGCGATCGTTGCAGCCCTCGATCGGTGGCTGTCTCTCTCGCCGGCGCAGAGCGAGGAGTTCGCACGGCGTGCCGAAGACTACATGCGGCGTCATCTCTCCATGGAGAGCGCGATCGCCCGGCGGTTCGGGCTGTGGGAAGGCCGGCTGCGCGGGTGACCTGCGTCCGGCCTGGCTTCCAGCTGCGGAGCGGAGATCGGGCCTCGAGGCGATGATCCGATGCCCATGAAGGAAAAGCTTCGACTCCTCGCCGTCGGTCGCTACCCGACCGACGCCAGGCCCTCGCACCAGCCCTTCGTGCGAGCGCTGCTCGTGGAGCTCGCCGCGCAGGACGTGGAAGTCACCATGGTGGCTCCCGAGACGATCTGGTCCCTGGCCAAAGGCAGCTCCCGGCATCGTCTCGCGCCGCGAGCAGAGGTGCGCGACGACATCTCCATTCATCGGCCCCGCTACCTGGGCTACTCCGCGATCGGTCTGCCCGGTCTCGGGTCGACGCGACGCTTTAGCGATCGAGCCTACCGGAGGGCGGCGGTTCGGGCGGGACTGGCGATCGAGCAGGATTTCGATCTCTGCTTCGGGCATTTCCTGTATCCACACGGCGCGGCAGCCCTCGAAATCGGCCGAAGGCTCCGGGTTCCGGCCGTCGTATCGCTCGGCGAGTCCAGCTTCTCCCGCTACGAAGCCGGGTACGACGCGAAGGCGATCGCCCAGCTGTTGCGACGCTTCGAAGGGGTTGTCGCCAACTCACCGCAGCTTTACGAACGCTGCGTTCGTACCTACGGGGTGCCGGATCACCGCGTCCGCCTTCTCCCCAATGGGATCGACCGCAGCCTGTTCTCTCCGCAAGATCGCCAGGAAGCCCGGCGCAAATGCGGCTTGCCCCCGGACCGACCGATCGTGATCTCGGTCGGCCAATGGAACGGGCGGAAGGGGCCCGACCGCGTCCTGGAAGCCATCCGCTCTCGTCCCGAGATCGGAGCGGTGTTCCTGGGGAAGGGTCCGCTGGTACCCGAAGGCCCTCAGGTGCTGCATCGGGGCGAGGCTCCGCATTCGGAGATCGCCACCTGGCTCAGCGCTGCGGACGTGTTCGTCCTGCCGACGCTGAACGAAGGATGCAGCAACGCGATCCTGGAGGCCTACTCCTGCGGCCTACCGGTCGTGACCTCGGATCTTCCCTTCAACCGCGTCATCGCCGACGAGGACTCCGCCCTGCTGGTGGACCCGCTGGATCCGAGCGCCATCGGGAGCGCCATCGAGCGACTGGTGAGCGATCCCGAGCTGCGCTCCCGCATGGCCGCCGCCTGCCTTCGGCGCGCGGAATCCTTCCAGCTGGGCGACCGGGCCGGGCGGATGATCGAGTTCTTCCGCAGCCGGACGCTCTAGCGCCAGGCGCGCGGTCCCTACCGGATCGGGAGCTGGGCCACGAGGGATCGCAGGCGACCCAGGAACCTGGGTCGAAGATCCCCGCTCACGCCGCCATAGAAGGCGAGCGGCAG
>JBDLIK010000678.1:0-2579 GCA_039714895.1 Myxococcota bacterium
AGGCCTTCGTGCGCGACGTGCTCCCGCGCGCTTCCCTGGTGGCGACTCCCGACTACGACGCAGCGGTGGCCCTGGTGATGGGCGACGAGGTGGACGCCTTGGTGGCCGACTACCCCATCTGCGCCCTCTCGATCCTCCGCTATCCCGAGGCAGGGCTCTCCATGCTGACGACACCCTTCACGGTGGAGCCGCTCGGCATTGCGCTCCCAGCCGACGACCCGCTCTTCGTGAACCTGGTGGAGAACTACCTGAGCACGCTGGAAGGTACGGGGCTGCTCACCCAGCTCAAGGCCAAGTGGTTCTCGCGGGGCTCCTGGGTAGCCGAGCTTCCCTGAGCCGCGGATGCGCTCGCTGACCCTCCTCCTGCGCACGATCGCCCTCGCCGGCCTCGTGGCGCTCGCCTTCGGTGCGTGCTCCGGCTCGTCGCCGAAGTCGGCGAAGCCGAAGCGCACCGTGCTCTACAGCCAGTACGACGACGCACGGGTCGGACGTGAGGGCTCCGAGGAGGTCGCCCGATCCATCGGTGTGGTGGAGGACCCCGAGCTCGACGCCTACGTGAACGAGATCGGGCGCAAGCTGCTGCGCGGCGTTCCGCGCAGCAACTTCCAGTACCAGTTCAAGGTGGTGGACCAGTACGAGCCCAACGCCTTCGCGCTTCCTGGCGGCTACATCTTCATCTCCCGGGGGCTGTTGGTGCTCACCAACGACGAGGACGAGATCGCCAATGTGATCGGCCATGAGATCACGCACTCGGCGCGTCGCCACGCCGCGGCGCAGCAGGCGCTGGCGCGGCACTCGAGCCCTCTCTCCATGCCCTGGACTCGCGCTGCGACCATGGCCGCCTACGGACGGGACATGGAGCGCGAAGCCGACCGGGGCGGCCAGATGCTGGCCGCGGCGGCCGGCTACGATCCCATGGGCATGTCCACCTTCCTCAAGAGCCTGGGCCAGATGGAGCGCTTCATCCTGGGCTTCAAACGCCTCCCCACCTTCTTCGACACGCACCCAGGCTCTCCCGAGCGGGCCGCGGGCAACGCCGCCCGCGCCAACGAGATCCGCTGGAAACGGGACGCCTCGCTGGGGGACACGCGGATGGCGCACCTGCGCCACATCGACGGGCTGGCCCTCGAGCAGCGTCCGGAGAGTGGCATCTTCGTGGGCGACCGCTTCCTCCACCCCGACCTCGACTTCCAGCTTCGCTTCCCCCGGGGCTGGACGACCAACAACTCGGCGCAAGCGGTGGGAGCCATGGCGCCGCGCCGGGACGCCATCGTCTTCCTCACCGTGGACCTTCCCAAGGGAGATCCGCGAGAGATCGCTCAGCTCTTCGTCGAGAAGACGCGGGAGGAGCAGCCCGTCGAAGTGAAGGAGTGGGGACCCGTGAAGGTCGGGCACATCGACGGCTGGCGGGTACACCTGGAGAACCAGGGCCGCGGCGGCCGTGTGGTCATGATCACCACGCTCTTCCCCTACGGGGACGCCACCTGGCGCATCACGGGCATGACACCCGCGTCGTCTCTGCGCAAGTACAGCGGGGCATTGCTCAACACCTCGCGCAGCTTCCGCCCGCTCACCCGGGAGGATCGCGACTCCATCGAGAGCAAACGCCTGCGCCTGGTGACGGCCCAAGCGGGGGAGGATCTGGTGGCCCTCGGCAGGCGCACGGGCAACGCCTGGGATCCGGGGCAGACCGCCGTGGTCAACGGGGTCTTCGTGAACCACCGCTTCGAGGGTGGTGAGACCGTGAAGATCGCCCGGGTGGAGCCATACCGGTCCTCAGCTCGCTGACACCCATCCGTGGTACGCTCGGCCTGGGGGTTGGCGGAGGACCCGTGAACTTCGAAGACATCCGCTTCGACGTCGAGGACGGCGTCGCCACCGTCACGCTACATCGGCCCGAGCGCATGAACGCATGGAACGACCGCATGGGCGCGGAGCTGCGGGAGGCCATGGTCCACTGCGACGAGGACGACGGGATCCGGGCGGTCGTCCTCACGGGTGCGGGTCGCGCCTTCTGCGCCGGTGCAGACATGGCGGGGGGCGCCAGCACCTTCGGACGACGTCGGGACCCCGCGCGGGCCGAAGCGCTGCGGGAGGCGGCCCGGCGTTACGGTGGCTACGCGGGGCCCTTCCCCTGGCAGATCCGCAAGCCGGTGCTGGCCGCCATCAACGGACACGCCATCGGGGTCGGGATCACCTATCCGATGACCTGCGACATCCGCTATGTGGCCGAGGATGCCAAGATCCAGTTCGCCTTCGTGCAGCGCGGCATCACCCCGGAGCTCTGGTCCCACGCCATCGTGGCCCGCGTCGCCGGCCTCTCCGCCGCCGCCGATCTGCTGCTCACCGGGCGCATGATCCGCGGCCGGGAGATGGCCGAGCTCGGGCTGGCCAGTGCCGCACTTCCCGCCGATCAGGTGCTGGCAGCCACCCGGGAGCGCGCTCGCGAGTTCCGCAAGGCCGCGCCGGTCTCCGTGGCGTTGTCCAAACGCCTGCTCTGGGAGGGGCTCTCATCGAGTCTCGACGAGCTCGGGCCGAAGGAGGCGCGCACCTTCGGCTGGGTGGGTCAGCAGCCCGAC
>JBDLIK010000679.1:0-2579 GCA_039714895.1 Myxococcota bacterium
GCGCGCCAGGGTAGCGGCTCCCCGAACCAGACTCCTGGCACCCCTGGGGGATGGCGACCGGGCGGTTTCGGCCCGCGGTACCATGCGGCCCGGGCCGCCCAGCCGCAGAAGCCGGGGAGAAGAGTGCTGACGTTGCAGAGAATCGAAGGCTGAATGCACATCATTCTGCGCACGATTCTGGGCTTCTCGGTGGTCGCCACTCTGGCGATGGCCGGAGCTCTCCTCCTCTTCGCAAATCCGCTCGCTGACGATTTCTGCCACGCTTCGAACGTGCGGGAGCTTGGTCTGTTCAGGTGCGTCTCCGTGGACTACGCGCAGTGGGGAGGCCGCTGGGCGTCGACGCTTCTCGCGTGCACCTTTCCGTGGCTCTTCAACGTCACCCAGTGGTACTCCCTGCCTCTGCTCGGAATCCTGATCGCAATGCTCTTGGGCACACGACTCCTGCTGGCAGAGGTGTTGGAGCTTCGAGATCGCCCGCGTCAGGCGTGGGGGCTCAGCCTGGTCGTCCTGTCGCTCTATTGGGCAGGCATGCCGCACCCCGGCCAGAGCATCTACTGGCTGGAGGGCGCCTGGGTCTACTCCTTGAACCTCTCCCTCGGCATGATGCTCTTCGTCGGCCTGTTGCGGCTGCCGGCCCCGGGATCACCCGGGTGGTCCCTCCGGGTAGCCGGTCTCGCCCTGCTGGCCTTCTTCCTCGCAGCGTTCCACGAGCTGTTCACGTTCGTCCAGATCGGGCTCCTCGTCGTCGGAGCCGCCCTTGCGTTCCGCTGGGGCGACGGACGGCGCTACGCGTGGGCCATCGTCGGCATCGCGACGCTCCTTGGCTTCGCAACGGTGCTGGTGGCCCCCGGAAACGAGGCGCGCCAGGACTTCGCGACCGGCAACGTCGCGGGCGGCAGCCCGTTGCGTGCGTTGCAGGCCTCGGTCGCGATGGCCGTGAGGATCCTGGATGCTCCCTCGCTGCGCGACCGGCTCGGCTCCAACAGCCCGCTCGGGTGGGTCCTCGACCCCAAGCTGCTCGCCGCCACGGTCCTGCTCGTGGTGGTTCCTTCGATGCGCTCGCTGCGGCCGAGCTGGCTCGAGCGGGACGCCGCGCTCTGGCGGCTCCTCATCCCGGGGACCTGCATCGCCTTCCTCGGGGGGAGCTTCGTCGCCGGAGGCTGGGCGCTCGGACGAACCATGCCGCTCCGTGCGTTCAATGGCCTCTACCTGGTCTTTCTCCTCGGCTGGCTCCTGACGGCGTTGGTCTATACCCGAGACCGGGGCGAGGTAGGGACACCGCGCGCGGAGACCGCCTTCCTCCGCACCGTCAGCGTACTGATCCTGGCGCTGGGCCTCATGGGCTCGACCAACTTGAAGCTCGGGCTGCGCGACCTGGCGACTGGACGCGCGTCTGCCTTTGACCGGGAGATGGAGCGGCGATACGCGGCAGCGCCGGCTGCCCGCGAGGGCGGGCGCCCCCTCGTTGCCGAGCGCGTGAATCCGTGGCCGTCGAGCTACTTCCAGTTCGACGTGGATCGCACACCCGAGAACCTGCAGCAGTGCGTGGCACGTTTTCTCGACGTGAGTTCGATCCAGATCACGGAAAGCGGTGCCGGAACCGCCGAGGGAGACCCACTCTGACGACCGAGAGTACGTTCAGGGCACGCCTCTGGGACCTGTTTCAAGCCGTGGTGGGAGACAACGCACCGAAGCGCCGTACTCTCGCCCGCTTCATACACGGCCCAGGCCGCCTCCTCGAGATCGGGTGCGCCACAGGGAACGTCGCCAGCGCATTCGAGGGGCTCAGCTACGTGGGCGTCGACATCGATCGACAAGCCATCTCCCTGGCGCGCCGCAAATTCCCGGCGACGAACTATCGGTTCCACTGCCTCGACATCCTCGCCGAGGAACTTCCCGAGGAACCGGGGTTCGACTACGTGTTGCTCTCGCATGCCGCCCACCATCTTCCTGACGAATACCTCTGCAAGCTCCTGCGTCGGAGCGCCGAGCTGCTCAACGAGGGCGGCAGCCTTGTGGTACTGGACATGATCCGACCGGAACCCGACGAGCCTCGGAGCAAGCAGTTCTTCTACCGACTGGACCGCGGGACTCATTTCCGCAACCTCGAGGAGTTCCGCGAGGTGTTCTCTCGAGAGACCAAGCTCGAAGAACCGGAGTTCCATGTGATCGAGATGAGGAAGATGGGCATCGAAATCATCGACGACGTCGTCATCCTCGCGAAGAAGCGGCTCAGCTGAACCCTTGGCCACGGCCCGGGCCTCGTGGTGTATGATCCCCAGCCCGTGAGAATCCCAGCTCCATGGAAGCGCCCGCGCCCGAGCTTTCCGTCGTCCTCCCGTGCCACAACGAGCTCGAGAACCTCGAGCCCTTGCTGACACGCCTGCAGGGCGTTCTCGAGCGGCTGACGGTCGGCCGCTACGAGGTCATTTTCGTCGATGATGCCAGCAGCGACGGGTCGGAGCGCAAGCTCGACGAGCTCCACCAACGCGACCCGCGCATCAAGGTGGTGCACTTCTCTCGGAACTTCGGTCACCAGGCGGCACTCTCGGCGGGCATGCAGCTCTCCTCGGGCGCCG
>JBDLIK010000680.1:0-2579 GCA_039714895.1 Myxococcota bacterium
GCGTTCATGAGGTCGACGCCGTGGCCGTCGCACAGCGTCCCGTAGAAGGGCCCGCAGCCCAGCAGCGCCTGCTGCTGGTCGGTGAGCACGCCCTGGAGCCCGACGATGTAGAGGATCGAGTCGATCGGCGTGGGGTTCAATTCGGCCGCCTGGGCTTCGGCGAAGGTGAGCGGCGCGCCGTCGAGGTCCACCCCCGCCGAGGTGACGTCGTTCGAGAGGGGAATGAGCGGGTTGCAGAGGACTCCCACCGCAACGGATCCGGGGCTACAGGAGCCTCCGGGGATCGGCACGTCGAGCAGGCCGCCAAGGACGAGGCCGGTCGAGTCGCCGGCCAGCAGGTTCGAGACCGCCGTGCCGATGGTTGCATTCGCAGGCTGGCTGATTCTGCGGCTGTTGAAGATCGTCTGCCCGCAGGCCGTGGGATCGAGCTCGGGGAGCAGCCCCACGCTGGTGGCGCAGATCATGGCGAAGATCTGCTGGTTGATGGAATGGAACTCGAGCGCGTTGTCCGGGGTGAGGCAGGATGGGTCCAGGTTCGAGAAGTCCCCGCCCATGGCGCCGCTGCAGGGACCGGTGGTCATCCCCCGGCGCGGGGCGCCCGTGGTCGGGTCGATGTTGCGGGAGTAGGTGAAGAGCCGTTCCTGGTAGGGAAGATCGTTGTAGCCGTAGAAGTCGGTGATCGCGATGCTGAAGCGATCCCAGCGGAACTCGAGCCGCCCCCCGATCTCCCAGCCTCTGGAGTCGTCCCAGGGGTCCTCGGGGCGGACCTCCCCCGCCAGCCCCAGCCCCGTGAGGCCGTGGGCGAACAGACCGGTGGTCTTGTTGCACACGGGAAGGGGCGCGTACGGCTCGCCGCAGCGTCCCAGGTCGGCCGGCTCGAACTCGTCGATGTTCGCGGCCAGCTCGAACCGCACGTCGTCCAGGGGCCCCACGGTGTAGAACGACCACACACCCCGCACCGACCAGAGCCCGACCCGGGACTCCTCCAGGCTCGGGAGCGAGGCCAGCGCCAGATCCTGGGGATTGAACTGGTCCGTGGTGCGGAAGAGCTCGGTCTTTCCCCAGACGATGGTCTGAAGGCCGCCCCGGATCCAGAGGCGGCTGTCGAAGAACTCCATGTCGAGGTAGAGCTCCTTGAGCTCTCTCTCGCCCTGCTGGCTGGCGCCGTGGTTCCAGGCCAGCTCGCTCTGTCGGAAGTCCTGGTCCGTGCTGTGGAAGTCCTTGTCGCGGAGCATCTGCGCATAGCGGGAGTTGGGGAGATAGATGCCCTTCGCCTGATCGCTCGGCGCGATGTCCGTGTTCGTGAACCGAGGGACCGGCCGCAGGGGCAGCTCGCCGAATCCGCCATTCCCCGGCCCGAGCACCACCGGGTTGAGATCGCCCGCGCGAAGCGGATGGGGCTTGCTGCTGAGCCGGCCCCTCTCATGGGTCTGGCAGCCCGGGTTCCAAGCCAGCACCTGGCTTCCCACGCCATTCTCCGGCCCCTTGATGTCGCGGAAGCCGAACAGGCAGTTGTCCAGGACTTCGTCGAAGACGAAGGGCGCCGGATCGTCCGAGCTGCCGAAGATCCCGTCCACGCCGGCGACGCCGAAGAGCGTGTCGATGCCCGACACGTTGAAGATCTTCGAGGCCTTGGGTGACGAGTCGGGTCGATCGAAGAACTCGTAGCCGAGGAACTCGCGCGGGATGTTGGCGAAGCGTCGTACGTCCCCGTTGAAGAGCGTGCCCGTCTGGCGGAATCCGGCGCGCCCGCCATCCCCCACGCGTCCCGGCAGCCGCTTGGCGCGATCGCCATAGGTGTCCGCGGACGAGAGCATCCCACAGCCGCGGGTCCAGACGCAGTCGTAGCGCGCCTCGACCCGGCCGAAGGCGGAGAGCAGGTCGAAGGGGCCCCAACCGTCCGGGGCGATGTCGGCCTCCATCTCGATGTTGAGGATGTTGGCCCACTGGGTGAGGTCCCAGTCGTCCGAGGCGTCGAAGTCGCGGGCGATGGCGCGGATCTGGGTCTCGTAGAATCCGTGGACCTGGATCCGGCCGTCGAAGAACTCGAAGGCGAGTGCAGCACCCGGGTGGCCCCAGAAGAGGGCCCCCCACGCGAGGGCGAGGCCCGGTCGCAACCATCGGAACCTCTGTTCGCCTCCCGAGGCTCGAGCCGGCATGTCGCCTCCCGTCCGTCCCGGGAGAGGGGGGTGGGGCTCTCCGACCCTCGCTGGGTCACTGCGCCCCTGCTCCGGCTCGTCTCGAGACCGTACGAACTCACACGCAAAGGACGTGCCCATCGAATTGGCTCCGAGGAGGAATCTCGGGGCCGCCTCAGGCTGCATGGCTGCCGATCGAACTCCGAGACTCATCCGCGCGCGAGGGTCGTTTTCACTACGCCCGTGGATCGGATCCTGGGACCCCCGGTCCCGCCCGGGCATCGGAGGCTGAAACCCGGCTCGTTCCTTCGGAATCTGATCCGTAGCCAGACCAGTCAGCGGCGGTCCTCTCCCTGGCCGGGCGTGTGCCCGGGAGACCCCTCTGGACGGACTGGTTCGACGCTATAGAGTGCCCTCCGACGCAAGCGCAACGGTGTGCTC
>JBDLIK010000681.1:0-2569 GCA_039714895.1 Myxococcota bacterium
CGCCACCCAGAACAGGATCTCCATGGGCGTGGCATCGGCCAGGGGGGACAGCAGCGCCTCGATGAAGGGCGGGTAGGGGTGGGCCTGCTCTCCGAAGGGCGTCTTCAGGATCACGTGGTCGATGATGATCTTGATGGGCCAGGGCAGCACCAGCATCGGCGCGAAGGTCAGGATCAGGAGCCCCAGCTTGCCCAGCACGGCCCAGCGATAGGGAGCCAGGAAGCGCAGGGCCCGGCCCAGGAGCACGAGGGTGCGGCCTGTGTCGGCGGAGCGTTCTTCGAGGCGGCTCACGAGGCGGCTGCCGTCTGGGAGTCCGCCGCGCTGCCTGTCTCGGATTCCACCAGTGTCCGGTACGCCCCAGCCGGGATGCGCAGCAGCTCCGCGTGGGAGCCACTCTCGGTGACCCGACCCCCCTCCAGCACCGCCACCTGGTCCGCCTGGCGGATGGTCGAGAGCCGGTGGGTGATGAGGAAGATCACGCGCCCCTGCCCCCAGCGGGCCAGGTTTCGCAGCACCCGAAGCTCCGTCTCGGCGTCGAGAGACGCAGTGGGCTCGTCGAGGATCAGGATGGGAGTGTCCTTGAGGACCGCCCGAGCGATGGAGAGTCGCTGCCGCTGACCCGTGGAGAGCTTCGTCCCGCGCTCGCCGAGCTCCGTGTCGTAGCCGTCGGGCAGCGGCTCGATGAACTCGTCCGCGCAGGCCACCCGGGCGGCCTCGCGCACCGCCTCGTCCGAGGCCTCGGGAACCGCGTAGCGGATGTTCTCGCGGATGGTGGCACCGAACAGCAGGTTCTCCTGCAGGGCGATGGCGACCCGGGTGCGAAGCTCGGCGACCCGAAAGCGTCGGAGGTCCACGCCGTCGATCTCGATGCTCCCTCGGCTCGGGTCGAAGAGCCGCAGCAACAGCGCCATCAGCGTGCTCTTGCCCGAGCCGGTGGGGCCCACCACCGCCGTCACGGTACCCAGCTCCGCCCGGAGGTCGACGCCTTCGAGGGCGGGTCGATCCGGCTGGTAGCGGAAGTGGACGCCCCGGAAGGCGATCCCATGGCGGACCTCCGGAAGCGGCAGTGGGTCTTCGGGGTCCTGGACCTCGGGCTCGAGGTCGAGTATGGCGAAGACGCGATCGAGGCCGATCGCCACGTCCTGGGTACGACCCCACAAGCCGAAGAGCCAGCGCAGAGAGCTCGCCCCACCCCCGAACTGTGCCTTGAACCAGTTGTAGATGCCCAGGTTCCAGGCGGCGTAGCCGAGCAGTCCCAGCACGAAGGAGCCGAAGAGCGCCTCCTCTCCCAGGGCGTAGAGGGCTCCCCAGGCGGTGCCAGCGACCATCGCCGTGCCCACCAGCCAGAAGCAGAGAACCTTGAAGACGGCGAAGTGGCTGCGCGCCGTGAAGGCGTTCGAGAAGGCGGCCCGGGAGTCGGATTCGAAGCGGGATTGCTCGAAGTGCTCGGCGCCGTAGGCCTTGATGACCTTGATACCCGACAGGATCTCCTGGATGCGCGAGGTGAGCCCGCTGTTGGCCTCCCGGGCGGCTCGGAAGCTGGTGCGCAGGCGCTGAGAGAACCAGTAGCCCGCCAGCAGCATGGGTGGCCAGAGGACAAGGAGGAGCAGGGCGAACGCCGGCTGGATGATGGCGACGACGACGAGGCAGAAGACGTAGCGTCCGAGGATGTGGATCGGCTGGAGGAAGAGGACCTCGATGAGCTGCGTGACCATCGCGCTGTCCTGGTAGAGCCTGTAGATGGCATCGCCGACGCGGCTCTCGGCGTGGAAGCGCAGGGACAGGGTCTGGAATCGGTCCAGCAGCTCTACCCGAAGCACCTGGTTGACGCGCTGGAGGATCCAGATCTGGTAGTAGTAGAAGCCCAGAGCCAGCGAGGCGAAGAACACCACCAGGGGCGCGGCCAGCATCAGCCAGCGTGTGCGAATCGCACGCCGCATCTCCTCGGAGAGCGCGGGGACGTCCACGACGTCCGCACGTTCGAACCCGAAGAACCAGGCCTCCTGGGGGGTGAGGGGCTGGCCCTCGAAGATGCGCGTCCATAGCACGACGATGAAGAGCAACCCGATGGGGGCCCCGATCAGGAAGGTGCCGGTCCACCCGACCACCAGTCGGATGATGTGCTTCTTGACCGGCTGGAGCAGCCGAACGCAGCGCAGCAGCAGGCGGACCACCAGCCGCAGGCCGAGACGGTCGTCGGCGGCCCCGGTGCCGAGCTGCCGCAGCCGGCTGGTCTCCCAGGCCTGCGGGGAGGGCTCTTCCGGACCCACTACCACGGTCGCTCCACAGCTCCTCCGGATCCAGCCCCGCCTGGCGGGCAAGCGTACGCGGGCTCGCCGGCCCGGTCCATGCCTCGACCGGATTGCACCCTCGGTACAATACAGCCCCATCCTCGGGAGGCTCATTGGAGGTCACGCGGATCCCGGACGGTGTACTGCCGGCCCCGAAGGCGCGTGAGCTTCCTCCGGCACCTCCCCTACGCGCGCTGCTCGGCCCGAGCATCATCCTCGCTGGACTGTCCATCGGCAGCGGCGAGTTCGTGCTCTGGCCTCGGCTGACCGTCGAGTGG
>JBDLIK010000682.1:0-2563 GCA_039714895.1 Myxococcota bacterium
GTGACGCTCGGCTTGGCGCCGGCGTAGACGTGGAACCCCTGATTGAAGCCGAAGTTCGCCGCCACCCAGCCGTTGCGGAAGATCCCACCGGTCACGAATCCGTTCGCCGAGAGGATCTCGGCGGGGAGCTCGAGCTCCGGGGCCAGGGCATCCGTGTAGCGAAGCACATCCACCCGCCTCGGGTAGGAGGCACTCCACAGCGAGGCCATGGAGGACTTGGTCCAGCTCGACTGGGCGTGGACGCGATCGAAGCGCACCCCCGAAGAGGCCAGGAAGTCGATGATCGGGCTGGTCTCGCGCGGGTAGCCGTAGGCAGAGAGGTGGTCGGCACGCAGGGTGTCGATCAGGATGAAGACGACGTTCAGGTCCTCTCGGCTGCCGAGCTCCCGCAGGTCCGAGACGCTGCCGACGGGGCGTGAGGGGAGATGGATCTCGACGGTGGACAGGAGGGCCGCGATGGCGAGGCATCCGGCCAGGGAGAGGTAGAACCACGGGGAGTCGAGGAGCCTGCGCAACGTCGCCCGAGTCTACACGCCCGAAGCGCCCGGAACCACCGCCTCCGCGGGATGATCCGCTGCGAACGAGAAAGGGGCGGCCATCCCGATGGGATGACCGCCCCAGACTGTTCGGACCGCGCCGTGGGCTACTTGCGCATTCGCCTTCGGCCGTACAGGGCGAGGCCGACCGCGCCGGTGCCGAGCAGCAGCAGCGTCCCGGCCTCCGGCACGAAGGTCAGGGCCTGGACCGCGAACCCGGGCAGGTTCCCGGCCACGTTCGTGATCGCCTGGAAGCCCGAGACCAGGGTAACCGTCCCAAGGTGACCCGCCGTCCGGCCGTCGGAGCCCGCCGCTGACACCGTGTTGACGATGACGGTGCCCGGAGTCGTCGCGGTGATGCCCGTGACCGTGGCGGTACCCGCCGTCCAGCCCTGGCCCTTCACCGTGATGGCGATGCCGCCCGAGATCGCGACGGTGCTCAGGTTGGCGGCGTTGCCGACCACCCCCAGCGGAATCGCCAGGTTGAAGAGCTGGAGGATGTTCACCAGCGAGCTTCCGACCAGACCGCCGTCGCAGCCGAGCGGGCCGGTCGTGGTGCAGGCCTTGGTGCCATTCCCGAAGCCGGCCAGGGTCAGGCCACTGATCTGGGGCACGCCCGTGAAGAGCGAGAGGGGCAGCGGAATCGTCGCGGGCCCGAAGACCCCGACGACCTCCGTGAAGGTCCCGCTTCCACTCGAGACGTTGATCAGGGCTCCACCCGCAAGCACCACCGGCGGCAGAGCGCCGATGGACAGCGACAAGCTGCCATTCATCGTGAGAGGGCCAGCCTGTGCTTGAGCGGCCACGCCGACGGCCAGACAGGCCCCGAGGGCCCACAACCCAAATCGCTTCATCATCGTTGTTCTCCGTGTGGTCCTGGGCTGCCCGATCTGTGGAGCGGCCCGGAGCGTTTGACTTTCGTTAGTGGGAGTGGGCGGTTCGGGGGGGAAGTGGCAACGGAAGTTCACATGGATGAAGGATTCTTGCACCCCCTGGGGGAGGCAAGTCTGCTACTTCACCACGTAGCCGAGCGCGTTCAGCTGCGCCCGGCGCATCTCGTCGATCTCGACCTGCGGGGCGTCCACGAGCTTCTCAGCGGAGGTCAGCCGTTCGATCTCGGCCCGCAGATCCGAGACCAGCTCGGGCCGGTCCGCCGCGAGGTTCTCCTGTTCGGTGGGATCCACGCTCGTATCGTAGAGCTCGACGGCCTCGGGCCGCTGGAGATTGTCGATCATCCGGTGGTCCCCACGCTCGACGGAGACGAGGGTCTCGGAGACGCGGTTCCGGGTGCCCCAGCTCCGGTCCAGCTCGGCGAAGCGCGGCCCGTCGCTCTCGGCCGTCCCGCCGGGGGAGGCCGCAGCCTCGATCAGCGGGACCAGCGAGCGGCCGTCGGTGCCGGGCATCGCGGGCAGACCGAGCAGGTCGAGGAGGGTGGGCCAGATGTCCACGTTCTCCACCGGCGTCTCGACGACGATTCCGGGATCCAGCCGGAAGGGCAGCACGAAGATGAGGGGCGTCCGGGTGACCTCCCGGTAGAGGTTGCGGCCGTGACCCTCCAGCCCGTGCTCCCAGAAGGCCTCCCCGTGGTCCGAGGCGATCACCACCAACGTCTTCGAGAGCAGGTCGAGGTCCTCGAGGGACCGCATCAGGATGCTGACGTTGCGGTCGGTCCACAGGATCGCGTTGTCATAGGCGTCCGGCAGCTCGTTGCCGAAGCGGGCCGAATCCTGGTCGTAGGTGTACTGGTGAACGTCCATGAAGTGCAGGTAGAGGAAGAAGCGCTGGTGGCCGTAGCTGCGGAGGAACTCGAGGGCGCCGTCGGTGACGTCCCAGTCGCTCCCGGTCAGCGCGTGGGCCGACGGGTTGCGGCGCTGCAGCCGCTCGGGGGTGACGCTCGGCTTGGCGCCGGCGTAGACGTGGAACCCCTGATTGAAGCCGAAGTTCGCCGCCACCCAGCCGTTGCGGAAGATCCCACCGGTCACGAACCCGTTCGCCGAGAGGATCTCGGCGGGGAGCTCGAGCTCCGG
>JBDLIK010000683.1:0-2563 GCA_039714895.1 Myxococcota bacterium
AAGCGGGAATCATCGACGACCACGACCCGGGGACGGCTGGCTTCCCTCGTCATGGCTCCTCCGCGACGAGCCACCCCCAGGGGGATAGCGGGCGGGACCGATCCCCACGCATCTCCGAAGGCATCGACCTCTCCGCCACTCGCCTTGAGGGGATTCTGGTTGGCAGCGTCGCAGCGAGGGGAGCCACCTGCAAGCGCCGACAGGCGCGCGCAGCGAGCCGTAGGCGAGCGAAGCCTGTGGTGCCTGCGGGCTCTGCCCGCAGGCGGACCCACAATCAGATGAAGCCACCACCCCGTCGCCGGTCGGGCGGGGGAAGCACCTGGCTCCAGGTGGTGCCCCCGTCCTCCGAGCGCAGCACCATGCCCGTCTGCCCCACGATGTAGCCGGTCCCCCCGTCGGGCGAGAACCCGATGTCACGCATGTAGGTGAAGATCGACGGGAAGCCGCGATCCGGCGCGATCCACGAGCGACCCTGGTCTGCCGACCCGAGCACGAAGCCCTTCTCCCCGATGGCCATGGCACGATCGGCGCCGATGTCCACGGCGAACAGCGCCTGCTTGCGGCCGGTCTCCCCGTACGCCCAGCTCTGGCCCCCGTCTTCGCTGCGCAGCATCAGGCCGCCGAGTCCCGCGATGAGGCCGAACTCAACGCTCTGGAAGCGGATCGAATAGAGGTAGGGGGTCTGCTCCACCTCCACCTCGACGCCAGGATCCGGGGCCGTGCGATCGTCGAAGTAGCGCTCCAGAAACTCGTCGTCGCTCTCGATGAAATCCTCGTAGTCCCAGGGTGGCGCGCCGCGCATGCGAATCCGGTCCGAGAGCAGCCCGGCGGCTTCCACCACCGTGCGCACCTCGGTGGATCGAGCCTCCAGGATCTCGAACAACGGAGTGGGGTCGCAGCCCATGGGATCCGCGCGGCAGGCGGCGCGATCCCCGAAACGCTCGATCTCGGCGGCGGAAGCCACCGGCGTGATGGACACCTTGAGATGGTCCTGATCCAGGAGCTGCTGGATGAAGCCATCCAGCTTCTCCTCGTAGCCTTCGGGCAGCTCGAGCTCATTGAAGCCGAAGCGAGCCGGTTCGATCTCCCCGCCGCCCTCGATCGCGGCGAACGCCCACGTCGCGCCCAGGTCTTCGGAATGGAAGATGTAGCCGAATTCTCCGGCGATCCAGCACTGGGTCTCGGGGGGATCGAGACAGAACACGTCGTTGAGGCCCACGTCCTCGAAGACCTTCTCCCCCCTGCGCACGCGCTCCTGGGCAAAATGGTCGAGCCAGACGAACTGCGGGTGCGCTTCGTCGATGGTGAGGGAGTGATCCTGCCAGGTGAGACCCCCATCGTCGGTGAACATCCGTGTGCCCCAGGCGCCCACGACCCAGCCGCGGTCCCCGTCCACCGCGTGCACCCCGAAGAGGTGATAGGCGGCTTCCAGCTTCGGGTTGGGCTGGGAGATCCAGTTCCGGCCGCCGTCGGTGGTCCGCAGGATGATCCCGCTCTGGCCCACCGCCCAGCCCCGGCCGTCGGGCGCGACGGAGACATCGTAGATCAGCTGGCGGGTGTCGGTCTGGCCCCGGACCCACGACTTCCCACCGTCCTCGGTGAGGTAGATCGAGCCCCAATAGCCTGCGGCCACCGCATGGTCGTCGCTCACCACGGAGATGGCGAAGAGATCGTCGTAGATGTCGATGTCGACGCTCTGGCGGTCGGGATCGAAGTGGACCTCGTGGCAACCCAGCAGTGCCAATCCGAGCACCAGGACGGAGGCGAGCAGAGCGCGAGGGGGAAGCATGGGGAGACTCCTCGATCCCGTCGGGGGAGCAAGGCGCGGGCCGGATCTCGGCCCGCGCGCTGCCTCAGCGACCCTTGGTGAGCCGGCCGATGTCGATGTAGCGGCGGATCTTCCCTTTGCTCGACAACGGCGTGCCATCGGCGTCCCAGAACTCGATCCGGTTGCCGGTGCCGGTCTGCACGTTCACGATCGTGTCACTGACGACCCGATTCTCGAGAGGCTCCGGAATCCCCTCCCACCCCGTGTAGGCCGGCCAGTCGTCTTCGCTCCAGCGGTGGTTGTGCCAGATGATCTTCCACAGCTCCTCCTTCTGGTCGTACGCGAAGGAGTACAGCGGCTCGAGCGTCTGCTTGTCGATGTAGATGTCCTTGTGGTGGTACGGGTGATCCGAATTGGTCGGGATGAACCGGATCTTCACGGCCTTGCGAAGCTCCCAGTTGTCGTCCGCATAGGAGAGCCCGTAGGGACCGAAGTTGTGGTCCTTGGAGTACGGGTAGGCCTTCACCTTGGTGTTCATCGGCGCCAGGATGTCCATCTCCCCCAGACAATCCCAATCGTACTGAGGGATGATTCCGGAGAAGGACAGCAGGTCGTCGAAGGTGAAGTCGGTGCCCGACACCGCATCCGTTCGCTGCGCCGAAGAGATCCGGCGCACCCGCCGCAGCGTAGGCACGTACACCCAGGTGTCGTCGTTCTTGGTCTGGGCCTCGGGCTTGTCCGAGTCCTTGTAGCGGTAGGACATCAGCATGATGCCCCGAGCATCGAAGGGCGCCG
>JBDLIK010000684.1:0-2561 GCA_039714895.1 Myxococcota bacterium
GCGTCGGCCTCGGGCTGCTGGCTCTGGACCCGTTCGTTGTAGAGCTCCCGCCCTTCCACGCAGGCATCGGCCACCAGGGAGCAGTAGAGCTGGATCGCACGGATCGCGTCGTCGTTGCCCGGCACCACGTAGTCGATGCCCTCGGGGCTGCAGTTGGTGTCGACGATGCCGACGATCGGGATGCCCAGGCGCTGGGCCTCACTGACGGCGATGCGCTCCTTGCCCACATCGATCACGAACATCGCATCCGGCAGCCGCGTCATCTCCTTGATGCCGTCGAGCGCCTTGCGATACTTGCCCACCTCGCGGTTGATTCGCGAGCGATCCTTCTTGGAGAACTCGGAGATCTTCTCCTCGTCCCCGAGCAGATCGAGGCGCTCCTTGAAGCGCTCGATGGACTTCTTCACCGTGCGAAAGTTGGTGAGCATGCCCCCGAGCCAGCGATTGTTCGCGTAGAACTGCTCGGCGTGCTCGGCCTCCAGCATGATCGGCGCCTGCGCCTGACGCTTCGTCCCCACGAACAGGACCTTGCCCCCCGAGGCCACCGTCTCGCGCAGAAACTCCAACGCCACCTGGAAGGCGCCCACGCTGTGGTCGAGGTTGACGATGTGGATTCCGTTGCGCTCCCCGTAGATGTAGGGCTTCATGCGCGGATCCCAGCGACGCGTCTGGTGTCCGAAGTGGCACCCAGCCTCCAGGAGCGCCCGCAGCGAGAGCTTCGGGCGCGGCACCGGGGCCTGGGACGCCGTGGGCTCGGGGAGCGGTGCGGGGGCGGGCTCGGGGGCAGGAGTAGACGCGGGCGGTGCGCCCGTCGACTCGGCCATGGAGGTCTCCTTCGCGGTTTGGCCTCCGCTCCGTCCGTGGCTCCCCGACCCGGAGGCCCAGGGCCTCCGGGCACCGCCGGGGCGGTCCGGAACGTGTGAAGTGGCAGAGGGTTAGCAGACGAACCCGCATCTGACCATTTGTGGGGCCGCCTGCGGGCTAAGCCCCCAGGCACCACAGCTACGTTCGCCTTCGGCTCACTGCGCGCGCCTCCGGCGCTTGCAGGGACCTAGGTGGTGTATTCGGCGTTGATGCGGACGTAGTCGTAGGTGAGGTCGCAGGTCCACAGGGTGGCTTCCGCCCTTCCCACTCCGAGATCGAACTCCACCAGGATCTCCGGGCGCCGCATGCGTGCGCCGGCCCGCCGGCGGGCGGCGGCGCCCAGGCCGGCCCCGTGCCGGAAGACCGGGACCCCGCACAGGCGCACCTCGGCGCGCTCCAGGTCGACCCGAACCCGGGCGGCGCCCACGGTCTGCAGGATGCGCCCCCAGTTGGGATCGCGTCCGAAGATGGCGGTCTTGACCAGCGGCGAGTTGGCGATGCGCCGCGCCGCACGCTCGGCCTCCGCGGCCGAGTGTGCGCCGCGCACGCGGGCGGTGAGCAGCTTGGTGGCGCCCTCGCCGTCTCGAGCCAGAGCCCGGGCCAGCTCCTCGCAGAGTTCTCCCAGGGCCTCGCCGAAGGCCCGCACACCGGGGCTCCGGGGCGTCCGCAGGGGGGTGTTCCCGGCGACGCCATTGGCGAAGAGCAGGACCATGTCACTGGTGGAGGTCTCGCCGTCGATGCTGAGGCGGTTGAAGCTGTGATCGCTGGCGTCGCGCAGGCACCCACGCAGCACCATCGGATCCACCGCCGCGTCGGTCATCAGGAAGGAGAGCATGGTGGCCATGTCGGGCTGGATCATGCCCGAGCCCTTGGCGATGCCGGCCACGGTCACCGGGGTTCCGCCGAGTCGCAGACGTCGGCGCGCGATCTTGGGAACCGTGTCGGTGGTGAGGATGGCACGCGCGGCCCGGGACAGACCCTTGGGCGTGAGGCGGCGCACGGCCTCGGGAATGGCCCGCCGCAGCCGCTCGAGGGGGAGGGGCTCGCCGATCACCCCGGTGGAGGCCACGTAGACCTCGCTCGCCCGGCAGCCCAGGGCCTCGGCGGTCCAGGCGGCCATGCGCTCGGCCCCCTGCCGTCCCTCTCGACCCATGGCGACGTTGGCGATGCCGCTGTTCACCACCACCGCGCGCCCCCGGCCCCGCCGGATGCGTCGGCGACACAGTTCCACCGGCGCGCCGACGATGGTCGAGCGGGTGAAGACCCCGGCCACCGTCGCCGGCTCGTCGCTGGCGATCACCGCGAGGTCGAGGCCACCCTGCTTGACGCCGGAGTGGACGCCGCTCGCACGGAAGCCGGGCACCAGGGCCGGGCGCTTCATCGAATTGTGGGTCCGCCTGCGGGCGAAGCCCGCAGGCACCACAGACTTCGCTCGCCTACGGCTCGCTGCGCGCGCCTTCGGCGCTTGCGGGCCGGCGCGGCTCCTGGATGGCCGAGGAGCCTGCGCCCGGGATCCCCTACGTGCGGCCGCAGCACTTCTTGTACTTCTTGCCGCTTCCGCAGACGCAGGGAGAGTTGCGCCCGACCTTGCCCGACCGGTCCCCCGCCGCGGCTGCCCGTGGGGCCGGTGCCCCGCCTCCGCGCTCGATGACGCTACCCGGCCGGCGCGGCGGCGCCGGGCGAGCGATGGGGGGCGC
>JBDLIK010000685.1:0-2552 GCA_039714895.1 Myxococcota bacterium
AGCGACAAGCCGCCTGAACTCGAGGCGAAATCCGCTTCCTGACGACCTTGGCCGCCGCGACTGGGCGCGGACATGGCGGCGATCTACGCGCTGGTCGCACTGATCGCTCGGTTGACGTCGATCTGTAAGCGTCCGGTGATCCCATCCGGACAGAGCCTTGACCGGGACGCCCTCGGGGGCTTGCCGGTTCAGCTGCTCTCGCTGTCCACGATCTCCGCTGCGCGGGCCTCGGCCCAGCCCCACGGCGTCAGCTCTGCGATGCAGGACGCCGGCGTGGTCGCGATCCTCACCAGCACGTCCTCCAGGTAGGTCTCCACGTTGATCCCCGCGAGCTTGGCACTCATCACCAGGGAGTAGAGCCTGCCGGCGACCAGGCCGCCGCGTTCGCTACCGAAGGTCATCCAGTTCTTCCGGCCGGTGACCACGTGCCGCAGGTCGCGCTCAGTGTCGTTGTTGTGAATTGGGATGCGGCCGTTGTCCAGGTGCGCCAGCAGCGGGTCGCGCTGGCGAATCACGTAGGTCACCGCCTTGCGAAGCTGCTCGTTCGATTGGGTCGCCGGATCGTCTTGCAGAGCGAACACGATCTCGTAGAGGCCGCGAAGCACGGCCTTGGACCGGCGTCCACGGATTCTCTGGCGGAGATCCTCCAACCCAGCGAAGTCGAGCTCGTCGCGCTCGGCCCGACGCTTGATGGCACGCTCGATCCAGAACAGCCTCTGGATCGGGCGCAGCACCGCCCCTGCCTTGGCCGCGCCGGTAGACAACGCATCCCGGAACTTCCGACGAGCGTGCGCCCAGCACCCGGATCGGGTGATGTTGTTGCGGTTGGCGACTGGATTGACGCCGTCGTACCCGTCCGTCAGCAGGTTGCCGGACCAGCTTCCGAGGAAGGCGTCCGGCCCCCGGGCCGATCGGTCGTCTTTGAAGTCGGCGACGACCTTCTCCTGCGGGCTACCACGGACGTTGCGCCACACCCACAGGATGCCGCGACGGGTCCCGCGCTGCTTGCCTTCCAGTTGCACCTTGATCGGCGTCTCGTCCGCTTGCAGGTCCTGCTCTTCCAGCAACTGCCGGCGCATCTCGGCGAGGATCGGCTGTCCGGCGAGCTCGTCGAAGCGGACCAGCAGGTCCCACATCGACTGCTTGGGCAGATGAACGCCCTGCCGGCGAAACATGGACTGCAGACGGTGAAGTGGCTGGTGATCGCCGTACTTCGACGTGATCACGTGGGCGTAGACCGACGCCTCGTACTTGCCCTTGTCGACGACGCCGTCCGGCAGTGGTGCGGTCTTCAGGCTATGGCCGTGAGGACAGGCGTACTTGTTCCGGCAGTAGCGCTTGACCACCACCTGCGCGGGAATGATGTGGGCTCGCTCCGTGACCTCTGTGCCGATCAGGTGCATGGCCTCGCCGCAGCACTCACAGAGGCGCTCGGTCTCCGGGACGTCCAGATCGACCTGCTCGCGCGGAAGGTGATCCGCGAACGGAGCGCGACCGTGACCCTTCTTCTCGCTCTTCTCCTTCTCGGGCTTCTCGGTCTGGGCTTCGTCGACCTGCTTCTGCAGCTGCTCGAGCAGCTTCGCGTTCGACTCGAACAGCAGGAGCTGCTTCGGGTCGATCTTCTCTCGGCGGCGACCGAAGGTCTGGGCCCGCAGCAACTCGAGCTGCCCCTTGAGGCGCTCGATCTCGGCGCGAAGGTCCGCGATGGTTGAGTTGGCCTGCTCGAGATTCGTGATCGAAGTCACAGAACCCCCTTTAGCAGATTTTGCCGCGAGGTCAAGCGTTGAGTTTCTGACGAATCTCGTCGCGAGCTCGTTGTCGACGCGCGCCACGGAGATCGATGCCATCAAGCAGTAGCGCCAGGTCGCTGCTGCTGATCTCGAACCGCGATTCATCACCGCTCGCTGTGTCGAAGACCTGGAAGCGGCCTTGGTCCAATCGCTTCGCGAGGACCCAGTACCCGCCCGGCTCCCAGACGAGCGCCTTCATCATCGTGCGCCGGCTGTTGAAGAAGACGAAGAGGTGGCCGGACTGCGGATCGTGATCGACGATGTCGATGACCGCGCCCGAGAGTCCGTTGAAGCTCTTGCGCATGTCGGTCGGCTTCCGGCAGACGAACACCTTCACCTGTGGGGATGGCGGGAAGCTCAGCATCCCGCCACCAGGGCGAGAAGGCGGTGGAGTGCGACTTCATCGAAGTCCGCGGACAGGAGCGCGGTGATCCCGTGCGGCAGGCGCAGCTCGATGGGTGAGCCCGCTTCGGCAGTGTCCTCGATGACCGTCACCTCCTCGAAGTCAGCGGCCTCGGCCTCGGCCTGCCGTGCCCGCCGGCGTGCCCAGTAGAGGCGGTTGGCCGGGATGCCGCGGTCGCGGGAGAAGGCTGCGACAGATTGGCCGGACCGGTCGAGATCGCGGAGGAGGCGGCCCATGTCGGGAGATGTTGACTTCATCCCGCGGAGCTTGCCGGGCCGGGACTCAGATTCGAGATGGGGTCACCGGACGCTTACCTCGTAGAGGCTCCAGCACCGATCGCCCGTGGAGTCTACAGGAGT
>JBDLIK010000686.1:0-2552 GCA_039714895.1 Myxococcota bacterium
ATCGGATCCTGACGGAGGCGAGGGACCGCGGCATCACGTTTCTGAGCGATCAGGACGCGCGCCCGCGAGGCAGCGCCCATCCACAAACACACCTTTGGGACAACGGGGCCGCCGCAGCTGCCGAGCTGGATCGGGTCATGCGGGTGCGGCAGGCGGCGCTCGAGCGCTTCGGCGAGCGGGCGATCCGGCACGGCATGCCCCTGGCCACGATGGAGGAAGTACTCGTACCCCTCTACCTGTTCCACCGATACCAGGTCGAGGCGGCGGTGAAGCTGATCGGGGGATTGGATTACTCCTATTCCTTCCGCGGCGACGAAACGGTGCCCCCGACGTTCCTTCCCGCAGACGAACAGCGGCGTGCCCTGGCCGCCGTGCTGCGCACCCTGGAACCGGCGGCGCTGGCGATCCCGGAGGCGGTGCTGAAGACCCTACCCCCGCGGCCCTTCCGCTACGGCCCGCACCGCGAGCTCTTTCCGCGATACACGGGGCTCGTTTTCGACGCCGTGGCGCCGGCGGCAGCAGCAGCAGAGCTCACCGTGTCGCTGGTTCTTGACCCGCAGCGCGCCGCGCGTCTGGTGCAGCAAGCGGCCCGTGACCCGGCGCTTCCCGACCTGGTGGAGGTCATCGGGACGCTGCGCGAGGCGACGTTCGGCGCCCGTCCCGAGGATGGCTACGAGGCGGAGCTGGGGCGAGCGGTAGAGAGGGTGATCGTGGACGAGCTCATCTACGTCGCCGGCCGGGCTATGATGCCGCAGGTACGGGCCGTGGCCGAGTACGAGCTGGCTGACCTGAAGGCGTGGCTGGCGGTGTCGGCCGGCGAAGCGGTGGCGAAGAGCGACGCGAACGCGGCCGCGCATTCCCTGGCCCTCGCCAACGACATTCGGCGCTTCCTGGACAGGGACGCCGAGACGCTGTCAGCACCGGACCCTGTTAGACCTCCGCCTGGGAGTCCGATTGGGTCTGGGCCATGAGCCAGCCGAGGAGCGTCTGACTAGTTCCTGCTCGGCAGAAGGTCGGAGAGCGCGTCGATGGCGGTGCGCAGCTTGTCGGTCCGCTCCCGCAGCATGACGACATCCCTCTCGGTGTTCTCGAGCTCGACCTTGACGGCCTCGTAGCTGGCGTCCAGGACGCTGTCTTGGTTCTTACGGTCGGCCATGATCTTCCTCTCGTTCCGGCTTCTGGGCTCACCTCACCGGCCTCTCCGCTTGTCACGGAGTGTGCCGAACGATGGTGTACGGATGTTAATCCATTGAGAGTAGGCTAGTTGCGGGATGTAATCTCACAGGGCGTCTAGCCTGAGCCGCGGGCACCGGCTGGCAATGTGCAGCGACCATGGGCGTTAAGTCTGCCAGGCCTGCCAGGCGAATGCCTGCGCCGCTGCTAGGCGGGTGCCTCTGCTTGCGGGATGGGCTGACCGCGGCGACCCCACCTCTCCAGCGCCTCCTGCCAGTAGCCGATTCGAACGCGCCGGTCCACTTCCACCCTGAAGAGATCGCTCAGATAATCTCCGCCCCTTCCGATCGTCTGCTCGTATCCGCAGACGCAGCTCGCGCGGTCAGCCGGTGGCCCGTGTTCGCTGAGGGGTGCGGGATCCGGCGCCACGAGCATCGGTCTCAGACATTGCGGGCAGATCGGGTCCGGTCTCGGAGTTGGTTCTCCCAACGTCCAGTCCCACTCCCACAAGACGCCGCCGATCTTGTCGCGCGTGTAGTGCTCGAGTCTGGGTAGCTCCTTCCGCCAGCGGCGCAGGCCGTAGAGTCCGGCGCCCAGCAGCGGGAGGAAGATCAGAAGGCCGGTCGGAACGCGCACCGATCGCGCCAGCCACTCAGCCACCCACGCGAGGACCGGGAGCAGGATGCTCCGTTCCGTGAGGACTTCGGCGACCACCGCGGCGGCGAGAAGCGCGGTCCCGATGATGAACCAACGTGCGCCGATCGGGCGGCTTCCCGCTCGACTCACGTGGGAAAAGAGTTCCCACTCAAAGACATTTTCCTGACATCGCTTCTGCGACTCCTCAGGCTCCTCAGCCGGGCGCTGCCAGCGAATTGGCGGATGGGCGGGCCGGCTGTAAGGAATGTGGCAGTTTCGAGACCCCCGAGTGTTGCAGGTTTCGTGCTCTCGCGACGCCACCCCTCAGCCACTAGAGTCCTCGAGCGAGGCGCGGGCGGTCCGGGGTGCGGCGGGCACCGCACAGGGGCGCGGCGAGCGGGGAACCGCACCGGTGCCACGCGGTTTATCCATGGCGGAGGCTGGCGCATTCGGGTCAGCGGCTGACCTATCCGAGAACGGTCCAGGAACGACCAGGAGGCAGGCATGCGTTTACGGATTTCGTTGCTTCTCTCATGCTTCTGCGCGGCTCTCCCGGCCCCATCGGTGGGGCAGACGCCCGCGGATCGACTGGGAGAGGTCAGCTTTCCTACCTCGTGCGCAAGCGATGTCCAGGCCGATTTCGACCGCGCCGTGGCTCTTCTTCACTCCTTCGAGTTCGAGGAATCGCGGGGTGTCTTCGCGTCTATAGCGGAGCGGGATCCGGACTGCGCGATGGCCCGGTG
>JBDLIK010000687.1:0-2547 GCA_039714895.1 Myxococcota bacterium
GGTGGAGCTGCCCCCCGAGCGCCGCATCCGCCACCACCGTTACCTGCGGGCCGCCTGACGCGGCCCGCCTCACGGAGGAAGACCCAATGGAACAGCTTCGCCGTCCGATCCACCGCTCACAGCCCCCCGCTCTGCCGGAGATGCCGGCGCCCGGGGGTGCCACCCAGGGCACCGTACTGGTCAGCTACGGAACGATGCTCGAGTCCTTCGATCTGGCGGGACTCAGCGTCGCCGACGCCCGCAGTCTGATGCAGCGGCCCTACAACCTCTCGCCGGAGGCGGAGGTGACCGTGAACGCGCGGGACGCGACACCCGATCAGGTGCTGCGTGCCGGGGACCACCTGGAGTTCGTCCACCTGTCGGGCGAGAAGGGGGCCGTCGGGTGAAGGGCGAGCCGCAGATCCGGATCGTGGGCGACCGGGTCGTCGTCGAGCAGGGGCGTCGTCGGATTCACGAGACGCCCCTGTCCGACGTGGTCGCCGCCATCGCCCGGGCCGCCGAGCGCCCGGGCAAGCCAAGGGTGCTGCCCCGGGGCGTGCGCCTGGTGCGGGAGCGCCGGGATGCCGTGGCCCTCGCCGTGGAGATCCCGCCGCGGGCGCGCACGGTGCGCTGGCTGGCGGGCGACAGCGGCAAGCCCTTCGGGCGTGGCGCCAGCTACCGGGAGTACTTCCTCTCCTTTCCGTACGTCGTGCTGCTGATCGTGCTGCGTCGCGGAGAGCTCACCGGACTCCAGCAGCTCTACTACCGCGTCGAGGGCCTCGACGCGGGCGAGGAGCTGCTGTTGCCCAACCTCTACAACGTGGCCGAGGGGTACGGACAGCGCTGCTGGCTGTGCCTCCAGAACCTGGGATCCGTCGCCGAGCTTCCCTGGCCCGGCAAGGTCGAGCGGATCTCCGAGCACCTCTTCTCCGCCGCCTTCAACCAGAGCGCCGAGAACCACGAGGGGAACTCCTACTGGAGCTCGGCGAACGCCGTGGACACCCGGGTGAAGACACCCGAGGCCTGGGACGCGGCCTCCCGCGAGAACCCCTGGTTCGCGCTGGAGGTTCCCTGGCGGCCGGCGAAGACCACCGCGAGCGCCGAGCTGGAGGGGATGCTGGATCGGGTGGTGGCGCCCCTGGCGCTCTCCACCTCGATGGACCTGGCGGGCCTCATCACCGGGGCCCGCCAGCCCCGGGCGGGGAGGCGCCGATGAGGTTTCCGGTCGTTCTCAAGGTCCACCCCCGCTACCAGGCCCCGGCCTCGTTCTACTACGAGATGGCCTCCAACGGTCTGTTCCAGGTCCGCAGCACGCCCCTGTATCGTGCCGTGACCCAGGTGAAGACCGGAGTGCCGGGCCTGCTGCCCTCGTGGGAGGAGCTCGAGCTCCGCATTCCCCCGCTCCCCACGGACCTGCTCGAGGAGGTGCTCGCCTTCTTTCGCGACGCCTGGCACCTCCACGGCGGAGAGGCGATGGTCGTGCTCTTCTACGACGGCAGCGAAGAGTTCCGGGTGGGGGTCCCGCCGCAGACGGTCTCCGGCTACCACGACACCGCCGGAGCCTTCCACGCCATCCACCGGTTGCAGTACGGTGCGGTGGCGCGGCCCGAGGGCTTCGTGCGACTGGGAACCCTCCACAGCCACGCCGACCTCCCGGCCTACTCGAGCACCCTCGACTGCATGGACGAACAGTACGAGGACGGGCTGCACGGGGTCTTCGGCGATCTCCAGCGGGAGATGCCGTCGCGCTCGGCGGCGTTCGTGGCCAACGGCGTGCGCTTCCGCCTGCTTGCGGACGATGCGCAAACGCCCCCGCCCCTCGACTTCTTTGACTGTCAGCGAACCCCGATACTCGCCGCTCTTTTCGAGGCGGCGGACCTGGCGATCGATGACCCGCTGCCGTGCCCGGTCTTCTTCCTTTTCCCGCCGTCGTTCGTGCACCTCGCGCCGCCGCTCGAACCAGCGATCGCGGATCCGTTCGGAAAGTCGATCGGCAAACGCGCCTGCCGACGCGCCTGACAACAGCAGAATGCCGACGACCAGCAGAAAGACCAGCACCACGATGCCTCCCACCGGTCCAGCGAAGCCGCGCAGGAGCTCGGTCTCGGCCAGGCCCAGATAGCCGCCGGAGGAGACCCGTCCGTCACGGAAGGGCACATCGTGCGTGAGCAGGCTGGCAAAGCCCGGCAGGGCAATCAGGAGCATCCCCCAACCCGCCGCCGCCAACCGCGGATTCGCCATCGGCGACTGTCGCAGCAGCCGCCAGCCGAGCACCGCCGCTGCCACCGGCAGCACGAAAGCGGTCACACCGATGAAACTGAAGAGAGCGGCCGAAAGTGTTGCACCGAGCCAGCCGGCAAGGTTCTGGGGAGACTCGCGCAAGGTCGATGCGTGGAATGGGCTCGGATCGACGGGCGAGTGTGACAATAGCGCCACCGCTACCAGTAGAGCCCCCAGAAGGAGCGCCACCGCAATCGCCTCGCGGACCAACCGTTCTCTCATCATCGACCCGCCCAGGTCAGGACGAGCACCAGCAACCCGAGTGGAATGCAATACCACGCGAACCGG
>JBDLIK010000688.1:0-2545 GCA_039714895.1 Myxococcota bacterium
ACCGGGCGGGACGTCGCCGTGATCGGTACGGGTGCCAGCGCCGTGCAGGTGGTCCCGTCGATCGCGCCCCAGGTGGCGCGGCTGGCCGTCTTCCAGCGCACGCCGGCGTGGGTGATGCCGAAGCGGGACAAGCGCTATTCCGCCGACACCAGGCGCCTCCTGGCGCGCTTCCCCAGCGCCCTGCTGGCGAGCCGCCTCATCAAGTATGGGCTCTCCGAGGCCTTCGGGCCCATGGTGTTCCTGGATGCTCCCCGACTTTCGGCCATCGCCGAGAAGGGATCGATGGCCCACCTGCGGGCTTCCGTCGCCGATCCAGAGCTCCGGGAGAAGCTGACCCCGGACTTCCAGTTCGGCTGCAAGCGCATCCTCATCTCCGACGACTACTGGTCGACCTTCGAGCGCGAGAACGTCGAGCTGGTGACCGAACCGATCGAGGAGGTCCGCCGGGACGGGATCCAGACCCGGGACGGCACCCTGCATCCGGCCGACGCGATCGTCCTGGCCACCGGCTTCGAGGTGAGCCTGGCCACGGCCCCCTTCCCGGTGCGGGGTCGTGGCGGCCGGACCCTCGACGAGGCCTGGAGCCGGGGAGCCGTCGCCTACAAGGGGATGACCGTCTCCGGCTTCCCCAACTGGTTCATCCTGATGGGGCCCAACACCGGACCGGGCCACACCTCGGTTCTCGTCTATACCGAAGCCCAGATCCGCTACGTCCTCCAGGCCATCCGCGAGATCGCCGCCGAGGGTCTCAAGACCGTCGACGTCCTCCAGGAGGTCCAGGATCGTTACAACGAGCGCCTGCAGCGGCGCATGCGGCACATGGTCTGGTCCTCGGGCTGCAACAGCTGGTATCTCTCGGAGGACGGCCGCAACCATGCCCTGTATCCGGGCTTTGCGAGCGAGTACGTGCTGCGCGCCCGGAAGTTCCGCCCGTCCGAGTACCAGGTGGAGCGGTTCAGCTTCCCGCGCCGGGGGTCGCGATGGCGGCAGCCTGGTTGAGATAGCGATGGAACGGGTCGCGGGTGGCATCGTCTTCCCACTCGTACTCCGTGAGGACCGCCACCTGGTCCGCGCGCTCGCGGCCGAAGAGACGGGCGATCACCGCGAGGGACATGTCCGTGCCGGCCGAGACCCCGGAGGAGGTGACGAAGGGGCCGTCCTCGACCCAGCGCGCTTCCTCCACCCAGTCCACGGCGTCGCTCTGACTCGAGGCCAGCTGGAAGAACACCTTGTTCGAGGTGGCCCGGCGGCCGTCCAGCAGCCCGGCCCGGGCGAGGATCGCCGAGCCGGAGCAGACCGACATCGTCACCTCCGTCGCCTGCGAACGCTTGCGCAGGAAGTCGAGGAGAGCGCGGTTGCCGAGCTGCTCGAGCGTGCCGATTCCGCCGGGAAGCAGGATCAGGTCGAGGGGCGGGCAGTCGTCGTAGTCGAACCGCGCCACGCTCTCGGGGCCCGGGGTGCTGCGCACCGGGCCCCTGCGCTCGGCGACGGTCACGATCTCGATCTCCTCGGGAAGACAGCCGAACATCTCGAGCGGTCCGTAGAGGTCGAGCAGCTCGAAGTTCTCGTACAGCACGGCCCCGAGGCGGCGCTGCTTCTGGCTCATGTCGTTCTCCTTCTGTCAGCGCCGCTTGCGTTCCCCGTAGTCGCCCCAGGGTCGATCGCGTTCGCGGATGACCTCCCGGAAGCCCTTCTCGGCGAAGGACTCGGCCCAGCGGTAGGCCTCCTCGGTGTGCCGGGTGACTCCGTCGAAGAGGGTGCCGAGCAGCTGCGTGGTGCGCAGCCCCATGTTCTCGAACGCCTGGTTGATGAGGAGCTTGTTGAGGGCCAGCTGGTTGGCGGGAATGTGCTGGAACTTCTTCGCGTACTCCTCCACCCGCGCCGCCAGCTCTTCCGCCGGGTAGACCCGCGAGACCAGACCGATCCGCAGGGCGGTCTCGGCGTCGATGGCTTCTCCGGTCAGCAGGAACTGCTTGGCGTGCTCGAGACCGAGCCGATAGACCCAGAGCATGGTGGTGGGGGTTCCGAAGACCCGGGAGGGCGCATAGCCGATGAAGGCATCCTCGGCCATGAAGAGCTGGTCGCAGCACAGCACCAGGTCCGTCGCCCCGCCGACGGCGAAGCCGTGGAGCTGGCCGATCACCGGCTTGGGGCAGTGCCAGATCTTCATGAAGCGCTCGACGTTCTTTCCCATCCACTGCAGGTCGCGCACCGGGTCCCAGGCGCCGGCCCGGGGCTCGGGGCCGGGCGCGTCGTAGGGGCTGGACCAGCCTCCCTCCTGTCCGGCGACCAGGTCGTATCCCGCGGTGAAGACGCGACCCTCACCGCGCAGGATCACCGCGCGAACCTCCCGGGACGCCGTCGCCGCGTCGATCCCATCCGCGACTCCCTGGATCACCGACTCGGTGAGCGTATTGAGCTTCTCCGGCCGGCACAGAGTGAGGATCGCGATGGCGTCGCGTTCCTCGTAGCGTACGACCTCGTTCTTGCTCGTCATGATTCACCTGGCGCAGGCGGGGCGAGCCCTTGACGATCGAAGGCGGAG
>JBDLIK010000689.1:0-2544 GCA_039714895.1 Myxococcota bacterium
CCAGGCCGACTCGGACGGAGACGGGGCCGGCGACGCCTGCGACTGCCAGCAGGAGGACCCCTACGACCGGGAGCCGGCCGAGGCCTTCGGGCTTTCGGTCTCGCTGGTGGGAGCCGACACGGCCGCCCTGAGTTGGGAGGCAGCCTCCGGGGCGGACGTGTACTCGGTAAGCCGTGGGGACCTTGCGGCCCTGGCAACCGGCCAGTACGGGGCCTGCCTGGCCGAGGGGCTCTGGGAGAGGAGCCTCGAGGACCCGGATCAGCCCGCCGCGGGCGAGGGCTTCTTCTACATGGTCCAGGGCCAGAGCTTCGAGTGCGGACTGGGGCCGCTGGGCTACAGCTCGGCCGAGGAGCCGCGGGAGAACCTCGACCCGGGGGCCTGCGGCGGCCACCCCCACACCGACGCCCGTGCGAGCGACGAGAGCTCGGTCTACGGCACCGTCTCGGGCAGCTACCTGGACACCCAGGCCTCGGACGACACGTGGGAGACGATCACCGAGGAGCTGAGCGGGGGGAACCCCCAGAACCGCCACAGCCGCCTCGAGCAGCGCTGGACGGTGGAGGTGCCCACGGGTGGCCGCGTGGAGCTCCACGTGGAGGCCTTCCGCACGGCGAGCCCGGACGGCGACGGCTTCGTCTTCGAGTACTCGGAGGACGGGGGCGCAAGCTGGCTCCCGGTGCCCCTCGGGGCGCTGCCCCTGGCGGACGACGGCATCGACCGGGAGGCGGTGCTCTCGACGACGCCCTCGGGAACGGTGCTCGTGCGGGTGGTGGACACGGACCGCACGGCGGGCGCCCAGGACCTCGACACCGTGTCCGTCGACGAGCTCTTCGTGCGCAGCGTGCCGTAGCTGGAAGCAGCCCGAGCCAACCCTCACTGGAGATAACGCGTGGGGGTTGACCTCGACCCCACTCCGGCGTATCAGGTAGTCAACCCCCTCGCAGGGAGGACATCCCATGCGCCGCTTTCCATCGATAGCACGAACGAGTCTTACTCTCTCTCTCTCTTCGCTCTCGCCGCCCTGAGCATGCTCCTACCCCGCCACGCCGCGGCACAGCAGCAGGACCTCTTCCCGGACGAGTGCTTTAGCTCCCCCCAGATCTACGAGGACATCGAGAACACGAGCTTCTGGCTCGAATGGTGCGTCCCCCAGGGCCTGGGCTGTATCACGCCGCCCCGCCCGGTGCTCGACACTTCCTTCTCCGATCCCACCCAGGCACAGACCCTCGTCCTGACGGCCAACAAGCCCGGCAACTACCTGGCGAGCGAGGTGCGCTGGCGGGGCGAGGAGTACGACCCCGTCGGTGGTTTCGAGCCCCTGTGGGACATCATCACGAAGGACGGAATCGACCCGGCCGATGCGAGCTCCTACCCGGTCAGCTTCGGCGCTCCAGGTCTCAAGGAGGGAAGCACCTACTACTTCCGGGTCTCCTATTGCGGCAGCGGCAAGTGCACCTGCTGGTCGGAGCGCAGCAACGGGATCCAGACGGCCGGCTCGCTCGACGGCGGGATCCCGAACCCGCCACAGGACACAGTCCAGGCGATCGAGGACCACTTCCGGCGCCCCGCCACCAGTGAGAGCTTCGGCGGTGGAAGCGGCCTGGGGCCCGACGGGGCCTGGGTCGACTTCCAGGCCCAGATCGACGCCGACGAAGAGACCGCGTACATCGCCAAGACGCAAGTGGACTTCGGCCTGGCGAACTACCAGAGGGAATCGGCCCACCCGCATGCTTACGCCGAGGCTCGCTTCCGGAACGTCATGACCCACGCGACCGCTTACAACTTCGAGGTCTCGGCCCGGAGGTACACCGAATCTGGGCCGTCCGGGGACGAGTTGGCTTACTACGTGAAGCTCCAGAAGGAACCGGGCGTGCACGAAGGCAATCTCGTGCTGGCCTTCGGGCGGATCAAGAACAGGGCAGAGATCGACCCGCTGAAGGTAGTGACACTGGATAGCCTCGGCTGCGGCACGACCACCCCCCTCGAAACGGAGGACGGCAGCTCGGGGCGTAGCTTGCCGGTGTGGCTGAGGATCGAGGTGGACGACGAGGGTGATCCGGTCTTTCCCGTCGTGACCGGGACAGTTGCCTGGGGGTGTAGTGGTTCTTCTTGCACCACGACCTGCACGACGTCCTGGCCCGACACCGGCGATCCCGAAACCCATAGTGATCGCGCCCATCAGCCAGGCCAGGATGAGACTGACCGGTAGCCAGATGAACGCAGCCACCCCGACAATGACCCCCAGCTCCGAGGACGAGCAGCCCTTGAAGATCACGGGTTCCACATTGAGCCGGTCGGCCAGGATGTCATCGCGGGTATTCATGGAGGCTTAGATCACACCTGCAGCTTCGGTCAGCAGATAGCTGGCGAAGATCATAACGATGGCGCCAACGATACCCAGCACACCAACCTCGGCCCACTCGGCCTTACCCTGGCGGGCCTCGTTAAACTTGGCGAATCCAAGGTAGGCGATCCACAGGAAACCGAGCACGGCGATTGCCAGCCCAAGCACCAGCCCACCATCCTTGATATAACCACTAATGA
>JBDLIK010000690.1:0-2541 GCA_039714895.1 Myxococcota bacterium
GCTAGCGGCGGCCCACGGTCGCGACGCTACCCTCACGGGGTCGGACCCATCCAAGAAGGAGGACTTCCGATGCCCGCCAACCCCCCCGAGAACATGCCGCGCATCTCCCCCTATCTCCTGTACGAGGACGTCAGCCAGGCGCTCACCTGGCTCGCCAGGACCTTCGGGTTCCAGGAGCGCATGCGCATCCCAGGCCCCGACGGGAGCGTCAGCCATGCGGAGATGGAGCTCCTCGACGGCATCATCATGATGGGCTGCCCCGGCCCGCAGTACAAGAACCCCAAGCGGATCGGTCACGTCACCCAGCACCTCTACGTCTACGTGGACGACGTGGACAAGCACTTCCAGCAGGCCCGGGATGCCGGCGCCACGATCCTCGAGGAGCCGACGGACCAGTTCTACGGCGATCGCCGCTATGGCGCCGTGGACCCCGAGGGCCACCACTGGTACTTCGCACAGCACGTCCGCGACGTGGCGCCGGAGGACATGACGCCGCCCGCGTGAATTGTGGGTCCGTCTGCGGGCAGAGCCCGCAGACACCACAGCTTCGCTCGGCTTCGCCTCGCTGCGCGCGCCTCCGGCGCTTGCAGGTGGGTCCGTCGGCGGGCGAAGCAGCTTCGACCCGGAGAGTTTCATGCGGGATCTGCGGGAGGCCGGGGCATCCCCTTCGGGAACTGGGGGAGCCCGTCGTCGATCTCGTACCAGGGCGCCTTCTCGCTCACCCAGATGTGTGCGCTCGGTCTCACCCCGGGATCCGAGTCCAGCGTCCCCGCGCGGATGGTCATCAGGTCGCGAGGCACGGGGAAGAGCTTGAAGAGCGGGCTCCCGCAGCGCGTGCAGAAGTGTCGGCGGTTGCCCGGCGACGACTCGTGAAAGCCCAGGGCGTCGTCGCCTGCCCGGACGCGGAAGTCGTCGCGCTTCACGAGGATGCTCGTGTTGAGCGACGACCCCGTGGCCCTTCGGCACTCCTCGCAGTGGCAGTACATCAGCGCCAGGGCTCGTCCGTTGACCTCGTAGCGGATGGCCCCGCAGAGGCAGTGACCCGTCAGCATGGGGACCTCCCGACCGGAGTGCCTGCGTACAGCGAGATCTCCGGCCCTTCTGTGACGATCGCGTTCACGACGGGCTCGTGCCTCGACCCCCGGCCGGCAGCAGCCCCTTCTCGCGATGGGCACGCTCGAGGCCGGGCATGTGAACGCACTCGAGCTTCAGCCCGTCCGGCCCCAGGAAGTACACCGCGTAGTACCCGAGGCCGTCCTCGGCGTAGGGGAACTCCCCGGGGCCGTCGAGGATCTGCCCGCCGATCCGCTGGACGAGGTCGCGCACCGCATCGACCTGGTCCCGCGAGGCCACGTTGAAGGCCACGTGATGAAGCCCCGGCTCGTAGACCTCGAAGGGGTGGCTCGCCAACCCGGGCTTCGCCTCCCAGACGTTGAACGCGATCCCGTTGTTGGCGTTGATGTTGACCGTGAGCCGGGTGCCGGTGCCGGGGTTCTGGAGGACCGAACCCGGGGCATAGCCGAGACACTCGAGCAGCGGGCGAAAGAACTCCATCGCCGCCTCGAGGTCGCTGACGGTCACGGAGACATGGTTGATGGAGCCGTGGAGCACGATCCCGCCTCCCTCAGGCCCGCGCCGAGAGTATCAGACGGGAGGGTCAGACCGCAGATCCGAGAATCCAGACGAACGATTGGACGAGTTGCTCTTCGGGACGGTGCATGGCGCTCCGCTCGTCAGCCCCGGCGCATCCGGGCCAGCAGCCGGGTGGTTCCCGCCGCCATCAGGTAGAGCGCCGCGATTCCCACCAGGGCGAACTTGGGCGCGGCCGCTGCCCACGCCAGCCGTGCATAGCCGTCGGTGGGCCCATGTACGAGCTGCTGGATGAGCCCGTGGTTCTCCACGGCGTCGAGCGGGGCGCAGAGCAGGACGCCCCAGGCGACGGCCGCACCCGGCCCCCGCCAGCCTGCCCCCAGACCGCGCCCCACACGGACGGCAGCCAGGGAGAACCAGGCCGGGTAGACGAGCAGATACAGGAAGTCGAGGCCGAGGCTCAGCATGGCCATGGCCCGGGCATGCGCGGACCAGGATGCCAGGATGGCGCTCGAGAGATCCATGCTGCCGGCGAACTCGTAGGAGACGATTCCCAGCGGAGCTTCGGGGGTGACCAGCGCCTGTCCCACCGCCGACAGCCAGACCGAGAGCGCGGCGAGCAGCAGAGTGAGCACCAGGAGCAGGCGCGGCTGCGCGTCCTCACTCACCCAGCCGAAGGGAGACATCGGACCCAGGCACCTCCGCACGCAGGATGGCTGGGGCGGATCAGCCCGCAGAAACCGCGCTCCCCTAGCCTATCATCTCTTCCGCAGTGGATCCTGGGATCGTCATCCGGCGCGCCTTCATCGACCGCTTCGCGAGTCTCTGCGAAGCCGACGACCGGGTCGCCGCGCTGTTCCTGTCGGGGTCCTACGCAGCAGGAACGCCGGATCGCTACTCCGACGTGGACCTCCCCCTCGTAGCCGCCCCGGGCGCCTACGACCGGCTGTT
>JBDLIK010000691.1:0-2541 GCA_039714895.1 Myxococcota bacterium
GCTCGACGCCAAGGCGACCATCCTCGCGGACGCGCTGCGCCGCATCGGGGGGTTGCCCCTTCCGGGAGAGATTCGCGTGGAGCCCTCCCCCTCGCCCTACGGCTATCGGGGCCGGGCGCGGGTACGCGTGGGCCGGGGCAAGGTCGGGTTCCTGCGCCGACGCTCTCACGCCATCTGCGCCACGCGGCGCTGTCCGGTGCTGTTGCCCGCTCTCGATGCCGCCCTCGCCGAGCTGGCGGATGCCCCACCCCGGGAATCCGGCGAGTGGGAGCTGGTAGCGGGGTCGTCGGGAGAGGTGCGCTCGGCCCGGTTGGAAGGCAAGGGAGCGCGCGCGGTGGAGATCACCGTGGGCGGCGAGCCGCTGCGGATCTCTCCCGGCGTCTTCGTGCAATCCAACGCGCTCGCCCTCGATGGCCTCGCCGCGGCCGTCCACGCCGCCGCGGGCCGGGGCGGCCTGGCGTTCGAGCTCTACGCGGGAGCCGGAGCCTTCACGCTGGGACTCGCGCGGCGTTTCGGGCGGGTCGTGGCCGTGGAGGGCCAGCGATCGGCCGCGGACGACCTGCGACACAACCTCGATGCAGCGGGCCTCGGGAACGTCGAGGTCGTCGAGGCTCCGGTCGAGGGGGTTCTGGCCGACGATGCCCAGCTGCCCATGGGCGCCGAGGTCGCGCTGCTCGACCCGCCTCGCAGCGGTCTCCCTCCCGGGGCCGCCACCGCCCTGGCGCGGCTGCGGCCCCGTCGGATCGTCTTCCTCGGCTGTGACCCCGCCATCCTCGCCCGCGACCTCGCCGCGCTCTGTGCGGAAGGCCATCGTCTCACCGAGGTGCGAGGCTTCGATCTCTTCCCCCAGACACCCCACGTCGAAGCCCTCGCCATCGTCGAACGCATCGCCTTCTAGGGCTCAATCAGCCCGTGGCGCAGGGCGTAGCGGACCAGCTCGGTGGCCTTGCGCACACCCAGCTTGCGCATCAGGCTGGTGCGATGGGCTTCGACGGTCTTGGCGCTGATGCCGAGACGCTCGGCGATCTCGCGCGCCGACATCCCGTCTACGATCAGAAGCAACACCTCGCGCTCGCGTCGGGAGAGCAGCGAGAAGGGATCGCGCGAGCTTCGTTTGGGGCGGCGCAGCTGCTCGGCGATCTCCCTCGCCACCGGCGGGCTGAAGTAGTTTCCTCCTCGCTGGATCGCGCGCACCGCGGCCAGGATCTCGGACGCACGACCGTCCTTCAGCAGGTAGCCGTCGGCACCCAGGGAGATGGCGCTCTCCACGATGGGTGCTTCGACGTGCACCGACAGCAGCAGCACCTTCACTTCCGGGTGCGTGGCGCGCAGGCGTTCGAGGGTCTCGAGGCCTCCCAGGCCCGGCATTCCGATGTCGAGGATCACGAAGTCGGGGCGGCGTCGGGCGACTGCGTCCAGCACCTCACGGCCGTCTCCCGCCTCGCCGCAGACCTCGAGGTCGGCCTCGGCCTCGATGACCCGGCGCAGCCCTTCGCGAACGATGCTGTGGTCGTCGGCTACGAGGATGGAGAGCATGAGCGCATCAGACTATACCCGCCTGGGAGGTTCGCTCGTCATGGGTACGGGGGAACCCGTAGTCTGAGCCAGGGTTCGCCGCTCCGCCCCACCGGGGCTACACTGGAGCGGGGAGCCAGGCCAGAGGAGGCAGGTGGTGTCCGAAGCGATCTTCGAGCGCATCAAAAGCGAGATCAAGCAACACCCGATCATGATCTTCATGAAGGGGGATCGGGTGTTTCCCCAATGCGGCTTCTCGGGCGCCACTGTCCGTATCTTCGAGGGCCTCGGCGTGCCCTTCGAGACCCGCGACGTCCTCTCGGACCCGGAGCTGCGAGATGGCATCAAGCGCTTTTCGAACTGGCCCACCGTGCCCCAGGTGTACGTGGCGGGTGAGTTCATCGGCGGGTGCGACATCGTCCACGAGCTCCACCAGCAGGGAGAGCTCGCGAAAATCGTTCAGCAGGCCATCCAGTAGTAGGACGCAGGCCAGTGTGGCTGCAAAGGGCCGCCGGGCGTGCAGAGGCGTCCGGTGGGTTCGTGCTCTACGTGGAAGGACCGCGAGACCGGGACATCGTACGGGCCTGGGCGCGTCGCCTCTCGCCGCGCCTGGGGCGCGCCGTGGGCGGGTCCGCGGTGATCCTGGGCGGCCGCCAGCCGGCCCGCGCGGTGGCCCACCTGCGAGAGCTTCGGAGCCGGGGAGGGCGCTGGCGAGGATTGTGCGTCCTCGATCGCGACGATCCGGTGGCGCCCGCAGGCCCTGGCCGGGAAGTCGAGCCGGGTCTGGACTTCTTCACCTGGAGCCGCCGCCACATCGAGAGCTATCTGCTGGTGCCGGACACGATCCGACGTGGGCTTCGGATTTCGCCCGACGAGCCCCGGGGGCGCTGGCTCCGCGAGCTGCTGCCGGATCCGGGCGACGAAGAGGCCCTCTCCCAGTTCGACGCCAAGCGCCTGCTGGGCCGGAACGGGCCCCTGGCCGAGGCGGTGGGGTCGATCACGCCCAGTCGCATCGCCCGGCTGATG
>JBDLIK010000692.1:0-2529 GCA_039714895.1 Myxococcota bacterium
ATCGGCACGTGCGCCATCACACCCCGCAGGATCGTGCTCCCGACGCTTCGGCTCAGGTCGTTCGAGCTGGACGGCTTGAGCTTCTTGCCCGGCAGGAAGCGGAAGTGGGGAGCGGGCCAGGCGAACGCCTCCACGAGTTCCTGGTCGGCATGGTCGAACAACGCGGCAGTCACTTCCGACTCCGACATCACGCCCATCCCGATCAGGATTTCGCTCCGGCTTCCCGTGCCGAAGCTCATCTGCTCGATGAGGGCCTCGCGCTGTTCCTGGTCGATCCGCTTCGTACGAACCAGGAAGTCTTCGAAGCTCTCGGGGTTCTTTCCCGAGCTGGTCGAAACGAATGAGCCATTTCGCAGCTGGACGGCGGTCCGCCCGCCGGTGCGCTCGACAATCAGGACACCGCTCGCACCCCTGGCATGGAGCTGGTGCAGCAGACCCGGGAGCGGCAGTGACGCGAGGTCGTCCGAGAGCGTGGTCTCGGATTGGCCTTCCTCGGCCCGGCGAGCCACGTCCACGACGGTCTGGGTTTCGGCGCAGAAGGTTCGGACGCAATCGAGAAGCTGCCCTCGCGACACCGGCTTGGTGAGGAAATCCCTGGCGCCGAGCTCGAGCGAGCGGCCATAACACCCCGACTCTCGTTCGAGCTGCGTGAGGACGACGATCGGGGGCTGAGAAGCCTCTGGGGCGCAGGAGCGAATCTGCTCCATTAGTGCGAGGCCGCCTCCGCTGGCAAGAGCGAGCTCGATGAGAATGAGATCGAGCTTCTCGGTCCGCACCCACTCGAGAGCCTCCTCCGGGCTCGCAGTGTGGAGGAGGCGATGGTCCTGGGTTCCCAGGGCTTCCATCAGCGTTTCGATCGGTCCTCGATCGTCATCGACACACAGAATCGTCCGGGGCACTCGGGGTGGACCTCCCGAGCGCTTATCGGAGCCTTGCCCAAGGGGTTGAATCCCATCGCGCCGAACCCACGGGGCGAGTGCCTTTCGCGGCAGGAAAACCGCGACTCGACCCTCTCGGGTGTGCAAGTGGTGCGTAGATTCGCCTCTCTTGCCGGTTCTCTCCTTGCGGATCCGGAGCAACTTCTTGGCTTCCCTACCCACCCCGACGGCTTCCCGGCCGAGAAATCTCGAAGCCCAGCCATGGATCCACGGCGGCCGACATCAACCAATTCCAGTGCCATGCCGATACAGGGGCCGAGGGCGACCCATGGGAAAGTTCGTCGGCATCGTTCTGCTGTGCTTTGGGGTTTGGATCGCGGTCGCCGTTCACCGCGAGGGAGCCGACCAGGCATTCGGAGGTCTCTTCGCCTTGTTCTCGGCCCCCCAGTACGGGGAAGCCCACCGACCCACTCGCTCCGGCAACGTCGCCGACCGGCTGGAAGAGGCGCCCGAGCGCGGCAACCGCGACGAAGATTGGTGGGCGCGCTAGGACGAGGCTCCTTCGCTTACGGACGCGTGCAGATAGACGACCAGCTCTTGGCGGAGCGAACGGCATAGGCTTTCTCCACACCTTCCGCTCACTCCGGCCAGCGAGGCACTACCCCCGCTTTTTGGATACGGCGCCCTTCATCCGAGCGCCCGAGGGACTTGAACCCCCCTGATCCATGCGCGCTGTCATCTCGCTGTTGGGTCGCCCGTGCCTTCCGGTGGGCCACCTCTGACAGGCTTCAGGCACGCGGTCCCACTCCACCTGATGCCCCTGCCGTGTCAGGGGGCACAGCGTGTCGGCGTATACGTCAGCGCACCGGTCTCCAGCGACCCGCCACGACGCGCTCGCGCTTCTACACCGGCCTGGAGCCTCGAGGGCCAGGGCTACGACGGGGAGACCATCGCGCGCGTGCGGGACATCGTCCGCAAGCGCCAGGCTCTCCGTGCGTGCGGACCAGTCGAGACCAGGATCAACGGGTCGAGCAGCACTCCCAGCCGCCTCCCGGTAGGAGGAGCTCACCTCGATTCGGATCTTCGGGTGCAAGGCCGTCCAGTGGAACAGGCCGGGAACGATCTCCCGTACGCCTAGCGGGCTCGCAGCGCTCGACTCGCACGCGCGTAGTCCTTGGGCTTCACCCAGAGGATCATGCCGTACTGGCCCTTCCCAGCTGCCACCGCATCCGCCGCCGTCACGCTGATGCGTTGCTCGGCGAGCTTCCGGAGCTGGGCGTGCACGGCACCGACGCGATTTCTCCCCTGGATCAGGAACCCCCGCTTGCGCTTTCCGATCCGCCAGCCTTCTTGCCGGGCCACCCGCCGAACGGCCGCTAGGTCGTTCGTCACCAGGTCGATCTGGGACCTTCCGCCCCGATCGGGGAAGCCCGTGAACGCGAGCAAATCGACCCCGGCGTCCTCCAGAGCCCCGAGAACCTGGACGGCCTGACCCGCGCGGCTCGGAACCTTGAGGTCCACGTAGCTGACCTTTCGCACTGCCATGTGCTCCCTCCCTTCGGTCGGGCCAAACCCTCGCGGGCCGCCTACCCCCAGAGCGTACACCGACTCGAACCTCCCCCGCATGATCCGAGACCCACTCTGCGTCTAC
>JBDLIK010000693.1:0-2528 GCA_039714895.1 Myxococcota bacterium
GGGCGGCTGGGAGCGAGAACCGTTCAACTCCAGCAGCAGCGCGCACGTGTCCGTCTACGGACGCTGAGCCGTCGGGAAGGCCGTAGGGCAAGGCTTTCCTTCCAGCACACGGAACTCGGTGCCCGCGCCGGGCTCGCTCGTGACGGCCACATCGCCCCCGAGCAGGTGACAGAAGCGGCGGGAGATCGGAAGCCCGAGCCCGGTACCGCCGTAGTCTCGCTGGGTCGTCTTCTCTGCCTGCGCGAACGATTGACGGCTTCCATCGAGCACTCTCCCGTTCGCGTTCCGGGTGGGTCTAGCGATCCACGCGGCTGCCTTTCAGGCCCAATGAGGCGCTGGTACCCTACGGGGAGTTCGCTCGTCCGGTGGTGAACTCAGAAGGGATCGACCCCTAGCCCTGCGAATCGTCGAATAGGGAGAAGAGCCAGATGGTCCACGAGCTCTCCCCGCGAGGATGACGAGGTGATCCAAGCGCACGAGTCCTTCGACGGAACCTGGCCGTTCGCGCCTCGCTTCCACCAGATCCCCGCGGATGGAGGCTCCGCCGCGTTCCGAATGCACTACATCGACGAAGGCCCGCGGGATGGCGAGGCGCTGGTTTGCCTGCACGGAGAGCCCACCTGGGGCTACCTCTACCGCAACCTGATCCCGCGCCTCGCCGAGCGGTATCGGGTGATCGTGCCGGACCACATGGGCTTCGGAAAGAGCGAGACGCCCCAGGATCGGGCCTACACGCTGCGGACCCATGTGGAGAACCTGGCCGCGCTCCTCGGGGTGCTCGACCTGCGCGACCTCACCTTCGTGTGCCAGGACTGGGGCGGCCCGATCGCCACCCAGTACACCGTGCGCCACGCCGACCGGGTGAAACGCATGTTCCTGGCCAATACGATCACCGGCTACGGGCTCGCCGGGCGCACGGACGTTCCGCAGATCCCGGACAGTCCCTGGTTCCGATGGATCGGTGGCGGTCTCGAGAGCGGGCGCACCGAGGCTGTGCTGCGCAACCTGGGCAGCACTGTGCTCTCGGTCATGAAGATCATCGGCTTCGAGAACAGCTCGGCGGTGGACGACACCTGGATCCGTGCGTACTCCGCACCGTTCGAGACCGCCGAGGAGTGCATCGGCGGCCATGAGTTCCCGCTCGACGCCTACCTCGGGCGCATCCGGGACTACACGATCGAGGGAGCCCAGGGGCTGGCGAGCCTCAAGGAGAAGCCCGCCATCCTGGCCGAGGGCATGCGCGACAAAGCCATCCCGCCGGAGACCGCCATCGCAGACTTCGAAGGCGTGTGGCCGGGCCGTCCGGTCGTGCGCCTGCCGAACGCGGGCCACTTCTGCCAGGAGGACGTGCCGGAGACGTTGGTCGCCCTCATCGAGCAGTTCGTTCAGTCGAACCCTTGAGGGCCCCGGAGCCACATGAACGCTCGAGAGACTGGATTCACGGGGGAGAGTTTCCCATGCAAGATTCACAGGTTGGCCCAGAGGGGATCGACAGCAGCGCCCACATGGAAGGCGTGAGAGACGGGGCCGCAATGTCGGCTGCTAGGAATGCAAGCGAGGGCGCTCTGCTCGTCGAGCGCAGTGGCGCGGTCGAGACCCTCGTGATCAATGATGCTCCGCGAAACCGGATGAGCCTCGAGTTCATGGACGCCCTGGAAGCCGAGGTCGAACGCCTCGCAGAGGACTCTGGCGTGCGTGCCGTCGTCATTCGCGGTGCCGGCGAAGAGAACTTCTCCGTCGGAATGGACCTGAAGCAGCTCCCCGAGGGAGTTGCGCGAATGGGAAGCCCCGAGGCCCTGTTCGATCAGCGCCTTCGGGTCCTGAGTGCGATCGAGAATCTCCCGATGCCCGTCGTCGCCGTTCTCTGTGGATACTGCCTGGGTGGAGGCCTGGAGCTTCCGCTCGCATGTCACTTCCGACTGGCGGCGGCGGAGGGAGCCAGGATCGGATTGCCGGAGCTCGACCTCGGCACCGTACCCGCATGGGGTGGCAGCGCACGGCTGACCCGCTGCGTCGGACGTGACCACGCCCTGGACATGATCCTCCGAGCGAAGAAGATCTCGGGTCCCGAGGCGCTTCGGATTGGTCTCGTGAACGAAGTCTGGCCGATCGACGAGCTGTTTCAGCGAGCCCAGGACCTTGCCCTCGAGTTGGCGGAGATGCCGGCGGCCGCTGTTGGAGGAATGCTTCGCTGCGTCATTGGAGCTGGCGAGAAGTCGCTCGCTGAAGGCATCGCGGAAGAAAGGCGCGCGGTGCTGTCGACGATGGGCACGCCAGACCAACGTGAGGGCATCCAGGCGTTCCTCGAGAAGAGGAAGCCACGTTTCAATCGGGAGTCCGAGTAGCTCGACTTCGGGATGAGGGCGCCGCCCCACTGGCGTGGAACCGCCCTATTCGCCCCAGAGACGCGCCGTCATCGGACAGAGCCTCCCCCGCCCTCGGAGCAGCTCGCGTCCGCGCACGAACTCGACCTCGAGCTCGGTGCCGGGCTCGAACAGACCGTTGACGAACCTCTCGCGGGCGGAGTT
>JBDLIK010000694.1:0-2526 GCA_039714895.1 Myxococcota bacterium
GGTCCCACGCGCCGAAAGGTCGGGAAGCGAAACTGCGACCCGATGCCGAAGAGGATGAAGCCGACGGCGAGCTGAGAGACGGCGTGGAGCGGGGCCTCGACCGCCGCGCCCAGGAGCAGGATCGAGGCGGGGCTCTCCTCCCCGGCGAGGCGCAGCAGCGCGTGCGGTCCGAGCGCAAGCCCCACCAGCAGGTACACGGTGACGCGGGGAAGGCCCGCCCGGGACGCCATGCGGCCGAGCGTCAGCGAGATCACCAGCGCGACGGCGAGGGGTAGCAGCGTAGGCTGGGCCGGATCCACCGGGATCTTCCTTCGCTTGCTACCCCGAGCCGGGTAGGGCGCGACACGTGGACGATGTGACCACGGTCTTCGGATCCGGCGCGGTTCCCAGGATCCGGTCGCCCGCCAGCAGGGTCACCCCGAACCAGTAGTGCTCGTTCTTGAAGTGGTGGAGCCGGTGATTCCGCCAGAGGCGGCGGTACAGAGCCGTCTGGGGCACCACCTGGGTATGCATGAGGAAGTGGACCCACTCGTAGTGCAGCGTCAGCAACAGGTGCCCGGTGATGCCGGCAAAGGCGAGTGCGGGTGTCGGTGCCACGAGCCACCAGGCTCCGGCCAGGAGTGGCAGCGAGTAGACGAACGAATGCAAGGGGATGAAGACCAGCTCCGGGCGCCAGGGCTCCGCGTGGTGTGCCCTGTGGCTGCGCGGGAGCCGGAAGTCCAGCGTTCGCCCGAGAATCCGCACCGGACGGTAGTGCAGGATGAAGACGTGAATCAGCCACTCCTGAACCGGCCACAATGCGAGGAGGCCGGTGACGGGAAGGAGGTCGCTCATCGAGAAGCGCCCGAGCGACAGGCGAACGCCCAGGGCCAGCAAAACGCATGTGAGGAGCAGGCGTGGGCTCCCGTGGCGCAGGAAGAGCGCAGCGGCCTCGGGCAGCCGGCTTGGCAGCGCGGGTGCGGCGGTCCTGGACGCCATCCGGCGAGTATATCGGAGGCGCAGCCGACTCAGGCCCCGTCTGCCACCGGATCCGAGTTTTCCCTGGAGGGCTCCTGCCAGAGCCAGCCAGCCGCCGCCAGCAGAAGCACGACCAGCGGGGCGAGGCTCAGGAGCCCGGGCAGGCCCAGCAGGCCGCCGAGGTTGTCGGCGAGGTCGCCCGCGGCCAGTGCGGGGAGATAGAACTGGCTCAGGGGGAACGGATACTTCGGAAGGTTCGGAGCGTTCGAGACCGCGGTGGCGAGGGTCATCAGCACGATCGAGAAGCTCGCCAGCACGATTCCAGCGCGGGGCAGGCGCCGGAGGCCCAACGCCACCGGGATCGACAGGAACGGAATCTGGTGGGCCTTGTCACCCGTGTTTTCGGTGATAGTTGACGAGTGTTCGGGTGCGCAGCGGGGGCGCAGCCCGCCGGCAGACCCGCCGCTAGGAGTCCTCCACGGTCGCGTCTGGCGCTTCCGCCCAGCCGCAGCCGAGCCCTGCTGGCAGCGGAGCCCGCGTGCCCGTGGGTGCCGTCACGGGCAGCGCCAGGGTGTCGAGGAGCGCGGCGAGCGGAACGTCGAGGGCCACGAAGGCCGCGTCCCAGGCACTGCCGAGCGTGCCATCGAAGCCCACCGGAACCGCCGGCTGAAGGGCTGCATCCCCCCGGTAGCTTTCCAGCAGTTCCAGGTCCTGGCGCACTCCGGAGTAGGGGCCGGGGCACCCGCTCGCGTAGGAGTTGATCGATCCGCAGCCCGGGAGAAGGAGCAGCGCGCCGAGAAGAACCGTCCAGCGAACTCGCGATCGTTCCAAGTTGCACCTCGCTGAGCTCATCTTACCTCATCGAGAGCGTGCTTCGGGTCGCACGAACTCGAAGGTGTGAACCGCGAGGAGGTCGGGGTTTCGTCGACCTGCACCTTGGAGAACGCGAGATGCACACCAAAGTGCGCGGCGGGCCACAGCAATCCTCTAGTTGCGCATCACCCGGTGATAGAATCTTCCGGTGCGAATCCTGATCGTCGAAGACGAGGTCCGTGTGCGCAGCTTCCTGCGTCGCGGCCTCTGCGAGGCTGGCATGTCCGTGGACGTGGCCGCCGACGGAGGCGAGGGGCTCGAGCGGGCGCTCGAGAGCGACTACGACGCCATCGTACTCGATCTCATGCTGCCCACCCGGGACGGCTTCGAGGTCCTGCGCATGCTGCGGGCCGGCGGATGCGCGACGCCGGTGCTGATCCTGACGGCCCGCGACGCCGTCGAGGACCGGGTGCGAGGGCTCGACGGCGGGGCCGACGACTACCTCGCCAAGCCCTTCGCCTTCGCCGAGCTCCTGGCTCGGGTGCGAGCTCTGATGCGCCGGGGGACGACGCAGGCCCGGAGAATCCGGGTGGGAGATCTGGAGATCGACCTGGCGTCACGCACGGTGGCGCGCGCGGGCCAGCGTCTCGAGCTGACCCCGAAGGAGTACTCGCTCCTCGAGTACCTGGCGCGGCACGCTGGCGAGGTGGTGACGCGCACCATGATCGCCGAGCACGTCTGGAGCATCGATTTCGA
>JBDLIK010000695.1:0-2526 GCA_039714895.1 Myxococcota bacterium
CGGCTCGCGCACCGCGCGATTCAGGGCTTCACCGTCCCGGGCCCGTGAACCTCGGGTCACCCGGTCCCTTGGGGGATCACGGGGCGGCGCTGCTCCTCCCGCACTTCCGGGCAAGCCGGGAATCGAAGGCCACTGTCCTTCCCGCGCTCAATAGCTCACCCGCACCTGGAACTGGATCCCGCTGTCCTGCAGGTCGTGCTCCCCCGCGGTCGGGACGTCCCGCAGCTGCTCGCCCCAGGTGATCTGTCCGAAGAGGTGCTCGCCTAGGCGGACCCGCAGACCCACCCCGATGCTGGTGAGGGTGCGGGAGTCGAGCTCCGTCGGCGGGCTCACCGTGACCAGGTGGTCGGAGTGGTTCCAGCCCTTGCCCATGTCGAAGAAGGGGGCGAGGTCGACGCGCAGGCCGCGCGCCTCGTCCCGCCAGATGGGTAGGCGCAGCTCCACGGACCCCACCAGTCCGTTGTCGCGGACCACCTCGTTCTCCCGGTAGCCCCGCACGGTGGCGTGCCCGCCGAGGGAGAACTGCTCCAGGGAGAGCAGCGGCGCGCTGGCCAGCTGTACGTCGCCGCGCAGCAGGAGCTCGAGCCCCCAGGGCTCGAAGCGACGCACCCACTGGGCCTGGCCGAGCCAGGCGAAGAACTGCCCGTCCGGGATCGACGAGCTCGAGTGATGGGTGGCGTCGAAAAGGTCGAGGCCCACGCTGGCCTGGGAGCGCACCGCAATGGCCTGATCGAGGTCGCGGTACACCCACAGCTGTCCGAGGCGAACGATGCTGAGCTTCGAGACCCCCTTCTCCGGCCCGGCCACGAACGAGAAGCGGTCGTCTCCGGGGAGGATGCCCAGGAAGGTCTCGCTCTTGCGGACCTCGGCGTCGACGAAGAGCTCCACCCGATGGCGCAGGGATCGGTGGACGGGCTGGGTGAGGCCCAGGCCGATCGTCTCGGAGGTGCTCGAGATGTCGAGCACCTCGAAGGGCTTCTCGACGACGTCGTTTTCGTTGTAGGTGAAGCGAGCCCGCAACAGGGTGTCGGCCGTCGTCACCGGGAGGGAGTAGCGGCCCTCGTAGTTCTGGTAGCCCTCGGTGAGCCCAACGAAGGACTCGAGGACGTCGCCGTTGCCGCTCAGGTTCTCGTGGGCCAGACGCAGTCGTCCCCCGAAGGCGCCGACGCTCGGGGGCTCGTAATTGTCGGCTTGGATCCAGGCACGGAGGGGTTGCACCTCGTCGAAGCGTGCCTTCAGGATCGCCTCTCCGCGACGGGCTCCGGGCGTGAGCTCTGCCCGCACCCGGCGGATGCGCGGATCCTGCTGGAGGATCTGGAGCTCGGCCTCGAGGTCGTCCACGTCCAGGGGCGTCGCGGCGCCGCGCTCGAGGCGGTCGCGCAGATAGCGCTCCCGGAACCAGCGGTTCCCCGCGACGTCGATACGGGCGAGGCGCCCCTCCACGATCTGGTAGCGGACGACCCCGTCCGTCACCTCCTGGTCGGGAAGGATCGCCCCGGAGTTCACGTAGCCGGCGTCCACGTAGAGCCGGGTGAGCTCGTCCCGCAGGCGGTGAAGATCCTCGGATGTGATCGGGTGACCCAGGTAGGGGTCCATGACTTCCCTGAGCCGCTCTGGGGTGAAGACGGTGTTTCCTTCCACCTCGAATTCCCTCACCACGAGGCTCGGCTGATGGGGAAGACGCTCGCGCTCCTTGGGGGCGGGCTCGGGGAGGGAGGGCAGCTCGAACTCAGGCTTCTCGGGCGGCCGGGTCACGTCCGGGAGCTCCAGCGGCTCGTCGCCCGGGCGCTCGAAGGGGAAGGCTTGGCCGGCCGCCCGCTCGGGAGCTAGAAGAGCCAACCCCACCAGCAACAACGGCATCCCGATCGGCGTTGAGACGAGCGACATGGCCCGCCATGCTAACCGGGCGTCATGGCCATTGCTCCCGGGTAGCGCTCGCTCGGGCTAGACTGGCCGCCTGATTCCAGGGAGGGATCGCATGCGGATCTTCGTGACCGGAGCCTCGGGCTTCATCGGCGGTGCCATCGCACGGCGTCTGGCCGGTGGGCACACCGTCTTCGCCATGTCCCGCTCGGCAGCGAGCGATGTAGTCGTGAAGGAGCTGGGCGCCGAGCCGGTCCGCTGCGATCTCGACTCCCTCGAGCCCGGCGCGCTTCCCGAGGTGGACGCCGTGGTCCACTGCGCGGCCTGGGTGGAGCCGTGGGGCACGAGGGAAGAGACCTGGCGCATCAACGTGGAGGGGACCGATCGCCTGCTGGCGGCGGCGCGGGCAGCGTCGGTGCGGCGCTTCGTCCACATGAGCACCGAGGCGGTGCTCTGGCGGGGCCAGCACCTGCGCGACATCGACGAGACCCACCCGTATCCCACGTCGACCCCCTTCCTCTACGCGGAGACCAAGGCCGAGGCCGAGCGTCGGGTGCTCGCGGCCAACGGCGACGGGGGCCTGGCGACGGTGGTGCTGCGGCCGCGCCTGGTGTGGGGGCCGGGCGACCGCACCATCGTGGCCGAGGCCAAGGCCATCGTCGA
>JBDLIK010000696.1:0-2525 GCA_039714895.1 Myxococcota bacterium
CAGCGCGCCTTCGTCGAGAAGCGACGGCCGAGCTTCGAGGGACGCTGATCCGCTCTCGGGAACGGCGCTGACGGCCAGCGCCGCGCTCCGCCGCACGATCGAGCCCGTGCTGCGCACGCTCGCGAATCTTCTCCGCGTCTCGAACGCCGCATCGACGCGATCCTGGCCCAAGACGCCGATATGCGCTTGGATGTCCACGCGCATTGCGAGGTTTCGTCTCGTCGGATCCGGAGGAAGGCGGTGGCCGGGCAGCTGCAGCGGCTCGCTAGGCGGTGGCCGACCTTAGATATGGGAGACCAGATCTCTTGATGTAAAGAGTGCATCCTCCGGTGGATCGGGGATGATGCTCCGAACCAATCGGAAGGCGCAGCCAGCACCCCGCAGAGTACGCTCTGGTTTCGTCGGCAAACTCGCCCTCGAGCACGAGAAGCTCCTCTCCCTCCGGATGATCGTGCGCTGGAAACCTCGAATCTGGCTCGTAGCGCACGACAGACGTGACCTGGCCTGACTCCGGAGGACCCACCAAGTGGACTCGCTTGCGCCAGACCGACCCGCTCGGACTCGGCACCCACTCCATCCGGGTCGTGTCGGCGACGGCCCGCACGGAGAGATTCCCGTTGATTGCCTCATCCATCGCGTCCCCTCCTCACGAAATCTGGCGAGGCAGCGCACAGCGGCGCATCGTATTGATGGACCCCTCCGAGCGCGAGCACATAGATCCGCGTGTGCGGATGCGTGAGATCGAAGACACGCTCCTCTGGGAGCAATCTTAGACGCCCGCGCAGGGTGGCACAGATGCGACCTCCATGCGTGGGCCAGGCGGCGGCAGAGCGGCAGGGCATCGCCGGGAGCCAGCGCGAGCACGAAGCCTGGGGGTGGCTCGACCGAATCGGCGAGATGGGCGCTAGAGGTCGACGAGAACCGGGGGAACGAGGCTCGGGTCTTCCAGCAGCGCCAACGCGCGCTCGACGATGGCACGCTGGCGGGTCGGGTCGGCGGGGGCCTCGAGCGGGTAGCCGTGTCGGAAGGGCACGAAGAGCGCGCGGGGCGGGCGCACGGCCCGGGCGGCCTCGCGCAGCAGCTGGAGGGCGACGGTGGCAATCCCCTGGCGCTCGAGCTCGGCCGCGATCAGGCCCACGGCCTGATTGCACAGCGGTCAGACGGGGACCAGCAGGGCGACATCCACCTCGTCCTCCACCAGCAGCCGAGCGGCTTCCGGGGCGCTGTGCTTCACCAGGCGCCCCGGCGCCGTGATGGATCCCATGAACGAGAGATGACGCGGAGCCACCGAGCCGATGCGGCCCGAGGCCTCGAGCTCGCGCAGGCGGTCCAGGGGGAAGCCGAGGTTCGGGTCCGTCGCCACGCCTGCGTGGTCGAAGGACTGGCTGCGGTGGGTGTCGCGCAGCTGCGAGACGTCCGCATCCCCCGGGATCACGCGATGGCTGGGATCGCCGCCGCGCGCCGACTCGTCGAAGGCGGGCTGGCCGGGCAGCACCAGGGCCGCGCTGGTGACGAGCGCCACGCGCGCCTGGGAGAGCGGCCCTTGCAGCGTCGCCCAGGGCACGGGATCCACGCGACGCCAGGGATAGGCACGCAGGAACAGCCGCACCGTCCGGGAGAACTCCGAGAGCTCACCCACCCGAGGAGGCCAGGAACTCCCGCAGCACGCGGAAGTAGTCGTCCGGACGGTCGCGGTAGACTCCGTGACCCGCGTCCGCAAAGTGCTCGTAGCGGGCCCGCCCCGGCGGCAACGAATCCACGATCTCCTCGGCGGCCTCGATGGGCGTCACCGGATCGTCGTCGCCGGCGAGGACCAGGGTTGGGCAGCGCACCCGCTCGAGGTCCTTGCGCAGGTCGAGGGTCGCTCCCTCCCCCTGCTCCCAGGCAAAGGTGAGCTCCAGGTGGAACTTCGTGCGGGCGAGGCCGTCCGGGTCCTGGGCCGTGCGGCTGTAGCGGGGCATGCACAGGCGTGCGTAGTCTCCCATGTTCTCCGGGCCGGGGTCGGCCCAGAAGCGCTGGGCCGCCTTCGCGACCTCAGGCCCGCCGAGCCTCTCGAACACGCGCACCGACCGCTCGGCCACCCAGCGCGCGGCGGTGCTCGAGAGCACGAGTCCGCCGGCATGCTCGGGGTGTCGGGCGGCGTACACCATCGCCACCATGCCGCCGAAGGACTGGCCCAGCACGATGGGACGCTCGATCTCGAGCGCCTCGCAGAAGGCGCGCACGTCGTCCGCCCAGTGGGCCAGGTTCCAGGTCTCGGGCGGGCTGCGGTCGCTGCGGCCCTGGCCGCGGTGGTCGAGGTAGATGACCTGGGCCACGTCCCGGAGCTGCGCGAAGGCTGGCTTGAAGGCCGAATGGTCGAAGCCCGGCCCACCGTGAAGCAGCAGCAGGGTGGGGAGCCCGCGCATGGCCGGCCCCTCGGGCACCAGCCCGGCCCCCTCTACGTCGAAGAAGAGCCGCACGTCACCGACCTGGATCCGCATTGCTCCGAGCTTAGCCCGTCCCCGGGGACCGGCCCGACTCGT
>JBDLIK010000697.1:0-2522 GCA_039714895.1 Myxococcota bacterium
CTGTGTCAGCTGGGTCTGACGGTCTCGAGGCGCGCACGTCGCAAGCTTCGCCGCACCCTCACCCGCAACGAGCCCATCCCGCCCATGCCCGACCCCACCGAATCCTAAGCCAAACGGGGGAGCTTCTCGGCGAGGGCGCGGAAGGCGCGGGCGCGGTGGGAGAGCTCGTTCTTGCGCGCGGGCGGCAGCTCGGCCATGGAGACGGTCTCGTCCTCGGGCGCAAACACCGGGTCGTAGCCGAAGCCACCGGCGCCCCGGGGCGACTCGAGGATGCGGCCCGCGCACTCGCCGCGGAGAATGAGCGTCCCGCCTGCCGGGTCCACCCAGGCGGCCACGCACACGAAGCGGGCCTGGCGACGCTCGGGGAGTACGTCCTCGAGGGCCTCGAGCAGCCGGGCCACGCGGCCGGCGTCGTCGAGCCCGGGTCCGCCGTAGCGGGCTGAACGCGGGCCGGGTGCGCCACCGAGGGCCGCCACCTCGAGGCCCGAGTCGTCGGCCACCGCCGGCCGGCCGGTGGCGCCCGCCGCGGCGCGCGCCTTGGCGAGCGCGTTGGCGGAGTAGTCGTCCCCCTCCTCGGGCAGCTCGACCGAGGGAAACTCCGAGAGCGACCGAAGCCGGCGCCCCGGTCTCTCGAGGAGCGAGCGGATCTCGCGGAGCTTGCCGGGGTTCGCGGTGGCGATCACCAGCTCGCTCTCGCGCGCTTCGCTCACGGGTCCGCGTCCGCGAGGGCCTCCCGCTGGAGGCGAGTGAGGTCGCAGATGCCCGCCAGCGCCAGGTCCGTGAGTGTCTGCAGGTCCAGCGGCGAGAAGGTGCCCTCCTCTCCGGTGCCCTGCACTTCCACGAACCGACCCTTCCCCGTGGCCACGACGTTCATGTCGACTTCGGCACGGCGGTCCTCTTCGTAGGGGAGGTCGAGCACCGTCTCGCCATCCACCACACCCACCGACACCGCGGCCACCGAGTCGCGCAGGGGCAGGCGCTCGATCTCGCGGCGGGCCAGCAGGCGGCGCAGCGCGAGCTCGAGCGCCACGTAGGCTCCGCTGATGGCCGCGGTGCGCGTGCCGCCGTCTGCCTGGAGGACATCGCAGTCGACCCAGAGGGTCCGGTCGGGCAACCCCGTCAGGTCCGTGACCGCGCGCAGGCTACGGCCGATCAGTCGCTGGATCTCCTGCGTGCGCCCGGAGAGCCGACCCCGGGTGGCCTCTCGGTCGGTCCGTCGATCCGTGGAGCCTGGCAGCAGCGAATACTCGGCCGTGATCCAGCCCCGCCCGGAGCCCTGCAGGAAGCGGGGCACGGAGGACTCCTGGTGCACGGTGCACAGCACCCGCGTGCGGCCCACGCCGATCACCACCGAGGCCAGCGGGTTCTCGGTGAAATCGAGCTGCAGGCTGACCGCGCGAAGCTGGTCGTGGGGCCGACCATCCCGACGCATGCTAGGGGTCCTCCCGGACGAGTGATCTCCCGGGCTCGATGCCTCGTCGCGCATCGTAGCGGCGCCCGAACTCCAGCACCGCCTCCGCCAGGGCCGCCGCCAGGCGGTCGCGGCTCTCCGTGCTGCCGAGGGTCGTCTCGTCACGGGGGTTCGTGAGGAAGCCCACCTCCACCAGGGCGGCCGGCATCTGCACCCCGAGCAGCACCACGAACGGCGCCTGCTTGACGCCCCGGGAGGGCATGTGGTCCAGCCGGGCCATGCGCTTCTGCGCCAGCAGGGCGAACTCGTTGGAGCCCGCCAGGTGCTCGGTGGCGATGAGATCTCCCAGGATGGCGAGCAGCGGGTCGCTGGCGGCCGGGACCGAGGCTCCCGCGCTGGCGAACGCCCGGTTCTCGCGCTCGGCGAGCTCTCCGGCTGCCGCGTCGCTGGCGTTCAGGGAGGCGAAGAAGGTCTCGATGCCCCGGGGCTCGGAGCTGCGGGCCGCATTGGCGTGGATGGAGACGAACAGGTCCGCGTCCGCGTCGTTGGCCAGCGATGTGCGCCGCTCCAGGGGCACGAACTCGTCGACCTCGCGCGTCATCACCACGCGCATCCTCCGGGCCGCCAGGCGTCGGGACAGACGGCGGGCGACGTCGAGCACCAGGTCCTTCTCGTAGCGCCCGCTGACCCCCCTGGCCCCGAAGTCCTCGCCTCCGTGTCCTGCGTCCAGGACGACCACGTCGAAACGGTCTGCCTGCGGATCTCCCCCGCCCAGGGTCAGGGCCAGGGTCGCGACCAGGGTCGCGAGGACACGTCGCTGCACGGCGATCCCCCCCGACCAGACGGTATCAGTCATGCGCGCGCCGTGGAACGCCGGCGGCGGGAGGGGGGCCGGTCCTGGAGATCCAGGAGATCGAGCTGGGGCAGTGGGGAGATATTCCGGTCCCGGGGGACTACGACGGCGATGGGCGGATCGATGTAGTCATCCCGTGCATCTGGGAGCAGGTCTACACCCTTTCCCGCAACCTCGGCCACGTTGGCCAATTCCTGTATTCACCCCTGCCTTTTGTGCTTTTTCCCGGATTTGATCCTGGATTTGATAGATCTCTTC
>JBDLIK010000698.1:0-2522 GCA_039714895.1 Myxococcota bacterium
GCGAGGATCCGGGACCGGAGCCCCGGACCAAAGCGATTGCGCACCGCTCGGCTACGCTTGGCCCTCGTGATCTCCCTCTTCTGTCAACTCGGTCCGCTCCGGCATGCCCTACCGTGCCCCGATACCGCGGATCCGTCATGACGCGCCGGGGCGAGCACTTACGTGGTCGCGGCTCGGCTCGACGAGACGAACCGCCAGCAGGATGCCGTGGCGCCAATGCCCAATGCTTGACAAGATCCGCGAGCGCGTGGACAACGAGACTTGGGGGCTGATCGTCGACTTCGAGTGGCGTTCGTCACGCGAGGTCGTCACCGGCATCGAGATCGGGCTCGAACTGGGCTTCGACCACGGCCGGATGTCGGCGCTCATGGAGGTCGAAACCGAGGACGTGCCTGGGAAAGCGGCCACCGCCCTCGTGGCGAGGCTGGCGGACCTCCTCGGGGACACTGAGGCTGGGCATCACGACGTGCTCCTCGCGCTGGTCACGGCGCTCCGGGCGGTGGCGGCTCAGGGCGAGAAGGCGGAGCGTTGACCATGCTGAGAGAGCATCTCTGCTGAGTCGGCACTCACTTGTCCCTGCTGGGCGGCCCCACATAGATGGCTCGTTCCTTCGGTGGCGACTCGAGCGGCCAGCCCATTTCCCGCAGTAGGGCTGTTGCTAGTTCCCGAACTCGTGCCCACTCCGGGGCGTTGGCCAATGCCTCCATCGTCCAGAACCGCGCGTTGTCGGGACCCCCCATTGCCTCCAACTGCTGGTCGAGGATCCTGATGGCTTCTGTCTGTTGCGATGATAGCAGCGGTTGCCATGCCTGGAGAAATGCAGCTTGTGTCTCCTGTTGGTCAAGCTCAAGCTCATCGGGTGGGTCCGCAAAATCGGGGTACAATTGCTGCTGTTCAGTCGCGTCGAGCGCGAGGGCCTGTACTGCCCACATGAAACGCCGTGCGCTGTCGGATTCCTTCCAGGCATGGTTCATCATCCCTGACCTCCGCGAAATGGAATCACTTTCGTCTTCTCACCTGGTGTGGGTTTGTAGGTCTTCGGGTCCACGACCTTGATCTTTCCTTCGGTCGACGTCGAGATTTTTATGTACGCTCCGCCGTGGCGTCCACCGCCGGGATGAACCTGGATCTGGGATATCTCGGGATGCCCAGACACCTCGATGATCTGGGCCTTCCCCGAACGGGATGTGCGAACGGCTGCCCCATACCCGGCCTCCTCGAAACCAGTCGCGATCTCGCCAGCCGACTTGCCCCAAAGGGACTCAGGCTTCTTCAAGACAGAGCCGACATCCACTCCCCCCCCTGCGGCAGACCCGTCCACCGACGCCGGTTCGTTCTGGGGAACCTGCTGCTCGTTCGGCTTCCCATCGTCGGCCTTCTTGTCAGGACTACGTGCCCTGCGTGCACGGGATGCCCCTGGGGAGGGCATCTTCTTCGCCAGATCCGCGAGAATCCCTACTCCCTTCTTGACCCCGCTCGACGTCGCGCTGATGCCCCCTCCAACGGCGGTCACGATGTCGGCGGACGCCTCCGCGGCGCGACCAATGCCTTCCAGTGCGAGGTCCGTGTTCCCGGTCTCGACCCCTTTGGCGGCGTGTTGGATAGCCTCGTCCAGCTTCTTTGGTGCGCGAAGGCCCGCGCTCGCGATGTCTCCCCCCTGCCCCGCGATGAATGCCATCCCCTCGAGCGGCAGGGTTGCCCCGCCCAGAGCGTAGTCGACCACAGTGCCAGCCGTCTCACCCCCGTACTCCGTCGCGAGCGCGGTACCTTGGTCCACGACGAATTCCCTGGCGTCGTGGACCGCCTCCCCGGTGGCGTCGTACGCTCCCTCGATGTCGTCCGCAACGCCGGCCAGACCATCGACGACGGCCGTCTCCAGATCCACCAGATCATCCAGCCAACCGTATGTTCCGCTCGGATCTCGGAGCCTCGTCGGGCGGCCGCCTACGTACGCGAAGCGGTTGACCCCATCGCCCAGCCCGATCGGATCGGCGGCAGTCCAGCGCCCTAGCCAACTCGCGTAGTACCGCGCCCCATGGTGCCCGAGGCCGGTCTCCTCGTCGCGTTCCTGCCCGGTGTAGCGGTAGCGGCTAGCACTCACATCGATGGCGCCGTTGGCCGCCCGGTAGGCGGTGGTGCCGTAGGGGTGGAATTCCTCGTAGCTGATGAGCTGCCCCGTGTCGTCGAGCTCCAGGCCGACCGAGCCGAGGTGGTTGCCGTATTGGTACCGCGAGATGTTCGCGGGCATCGGCACCGCGTTGCCATCCTCGATGGTCTTGGTCTCGACCATGCACATGCGACCGGAGTCATCGGCGATGTGGAGGGTCCGGCGCTCGAGGCGAAGCTCGCCCGCCACCCGCTCGCGGTAGACCTCGTAGCTGCCGATGTAGATGCGCTCCCAGGTGGAGGTGCCGGTCTGGTTCTGGCGGACCTTGCGGACGCGGTTACCCGCGGCGTCGTAGAGGAAGTGCACGCTACCCCCGCCACCGAGGTCAGCGGACCGCAGGCGATCGGCGTGGTCC
>JBDLIK010000699.1:0-2517 GCA_039714895.1 Myxococcota bacterium
GCGATCTCGCGTCGCTTCCCCGGGGGGCTAGGGTCGTGGGTGCTTCGGATGTGAGCATCTCTGGTGAGCTTATCAATATTGACTTATCTGTATTATTACCTCACCCTATGTCGCTATGCACATCCTGGCCCTCGAGGAATACGGCCTCCGGTGCCTGCTCCAGGTGGCGCTGCGCGATACGGATGGGACCGTCTCGGCGCAGGAAATCGCCGGCGCGGAGGGAATCGGTCCCGAATATGTGGCGCGGATCATGGGGACGCTCCGGGCGGGGGGCCTCGTCGAGAGCACCCGCGGCGCGGGAGGCGGCTACCGCCTGGCACGGCCGGCCGGCGAGATCAGCGTCTGGGACGCCATCACCGTCCTCGGCGGCGAGTTCTTCCCCCAAGGCTTCTGCGACTGCCACCCGGGCCGGCGCCGGGAGTGCATCCACGCGACCGATTGCTCGATTCGCGCCCTCTGGCGGAAGACGCAGGGCGTCCTCCGCGAGGCGCTCGAGCGCATCTCGCTCGAGGACCTGCGGCGCGACGAGCGCTCGATGGTGAACTGGCTCGACCTCGGCGTCGAGGCCCGCGCCGGCTGAGGGGAGAGAGGCGAGCATGATCACACTGACGGAGCGCGCCGCCGCGAAGCTGAAAGTGCTGTTGGAGCGGGAGAGAAGCCCGGTTACAGCGCTGCGCCTCCGCGTCACGGCGGGCGGCTGCAGCGGTCTCCGCTACGACCTCGCCTTCGACGAAGTGCGAGATGCCGACCACGCGCTCGAGCAGCACGGGGTGGCGGTGGTCATCGATCCGAAGAGCGCCCCACACCTCGCGGGTTGCATCCTCGACTACGCGGAGGGCCTGAACGAGAGTGGCTTCCAGATCGAGAATCCCAATGCCGAGACCACCTGCGGCTGCGGGGAGAGCTTCGGCGTATGAGCCGCCTCTTCGCCGAGACAAATGCGACGGGGCACGCGGTGCGGCTATCAAAGGTATCGTGCCTCCGAGAGATCCAGCAGGTCGAGTGACCCTCGCGAAGCCCGGAAAGGAGACACCATGAGCCTGAGCCCGGAGATCCGAGACCGAATCACGGAGCTGATCCAGTCGAACTCCGTCTTTCTGTTCATGAAGGGGAACCGGCACCAACCCCAATGCGGTTTCTCAGCGCGCGTGGTGGGTATGCTTGATGGCCTGACATCCGACTACGAGACCTTCGACGTGCTCTCGGACCCCGAGGTAAGAGAGAGCATCAAAGAGTTCTCGAACTGGCCGACGATCCCGCAGCTGTACGTGAACGGCGAACTCATGGGTGGCTGCGACATCGTGCAGGAGATGTTCGCGAGCGGCGAGCTGCACAAGGCGCTCGGAGTAGAACGACTCGATCCGATCACGCCGACGATCTCGATCACCGACGCGGCGGTGCGGGTGCTCGAGCAGGCCCGTACCCAGCAGGGCGCCGACGGCGGACTGCACATCTCGGTCAGCCCGAGATTCGGGTACTCGCTGCGTTTCGGTCCGCAGCGGCCGGGAGAGGTCGCGGTCGAGGCGAACGGCTGGCAGGTCTATGTGGAGAACGACTCGACCCACCGCGCCAACGGCCTGACGATCGGTGTGGTCGACACTCCGCAGGGGGGACGGCTGCACATCGAGAACCCCAACGAGGTGAATTCCGTCTCATCGCTCAGCGTACAGGAGCTTCAGGCCTTGATCCGGGCAGGGGAGGAGTTCGAGCTAATCGACGTGCGCTCGCCCGAAGAGCGGGAGCTTGCCGTGATCGAAGGCTCGAGGCTGCTCGATCGGGACACCGCAGCGGAGCTCGAGAAGCTCCCAGCCGACCGCCGCGTCATCTTCTACTGCCACACTGGTCAGAGAAGCCAGGTCGCCGCTGAAGCGTCCGCCTCTCGCGGACAGCAGAACGTTTACAATCTGACGGGCGGGATCGATGCCTGGTCGACGGAAATCGATCCACAGGTTCCGAGGTACTGAGCACCCATCCAGTCCCCCTCCGTCACCTACCCCGGCAGGCCGAGGGTCGCGCGGCCTCCCCCTGACTGCAGTCGCGGACACGATTGTAGCTCCCCGTTGTCGTCGTATACGTCGACCGGATCGCTTCGCTAAGAGCCGTTCTCCACCATCGCCACCAGGGTCCGGGATGATCGTTATGCTGAGGAGCCGACCACGGAGGCAGTATGAGTTCGGGTCCCGAAAAGCGCGGGAGGATCAGCAGGTGGCCCTCAGCGCGAGCGACGTTACCGTAGCACCGGGCGTGGGGTCGAGACGAGCCTCTTCGGGGCGGCTCTCCTGTACTTCCCGGGTACTGAGACCTTCCCGGGTACCGACCCACCCCGTCCCAGGCTTCGAACCTGGGGGTCGGGGGTTCGAATCCCTCCCGGCGTGCCACTCCAAACGACTGATTTCTCTACAGTAGCTTGGCGAAGGTTTTGAGCTCGGTCACGTCCACGCGGCGGTCGCCGCTCTCGGACTTCGAGACGAAGGCCTGGCTTCGCCGCAACCGCCTTGCGGCCTCGACCTGCGTGAG
>JBDLIK010000700.1:0-2515 GCA_039714895.1 Myxococcota bacterium
GGGAGGACCTGGGGAGATGCGCTGCTGCAGGAGCCGGTTTCGCCGAAGATGACGACCCGATTCCGCATGCCGTGGCGATGGGATGGCGGACCGGCCACCTTGCAGAGCCGGGCGACAGACGAGACCGGTCGAGTACAGCCGACGCGCCAGGCGTTGATCGCTGCCCGGGGGCGCGCGTCCCGCCCAGGCACATACCACTTCAACGGAATACACAGCTGGGGAGTCCTGCCGAGTGGGGAGATCCGTCATGTCTACGCTTAGACTGGTGCTGGCACTGGCCTGCCTGAGCGTCGCATGCGCAACGAGTGGCGAGGGTGGCGCGGATCGAGGACCCGGCCTGGGACGGCCTGCCTCGAATGCTGACGTGGCCCGCGTGTTCTGGTCGATCCTCCCTAATGGCGAGAACCTTCCGCCGGGCAGCGGCACGCCAGCCGAGGGAAAGAGGTTGTTCCAGCTCCACTGCCAGAGTTGCCACGGTCCCGAGGGCGCGGGCAAGCCCGCAGATCCTCTCGCTGGTGGGCAGGGCACCCTCGACTCCGAAATGCCGGTGAAGACGATCGGTAGCTACTGGCCCTACGCGACCACCATCTTCAACTACACTCGGCGCGCCATGCCCTTCACGGCGCCGATGTCACTCAGCAACGACGATTACTACGCGCTCACCGCGTATCTGCTGCAACTCAACGAGATCATCGGCTCGGATCAGGCCATCAACGCGGAAACCCTGCCCAAAGTCATCATGCCCAACCGGGAGGGCTTCGTCCTCTCCTACCCGTCGCGACCGCCCCGCTACGATTATCGGACCGGTCGGTGAATGGCCAGCACGCGAGTCGCCGGTCTACGGTGTTGTCCCGAGTTTGAGCGTTACGTAGACAGGTAGCGGGTGGAATAATGGGGGAGCCCCAAAAAACATCAACCCCGCCAAGCCAAACGCCTGACTGGGTTGATGTTTACATGGAGCACGAGACCGGGCTCGAACCGGCGACCCCCACGTTGGCAACGTGGCGCTCTACCAACTGAGCTACTCGTGCTCGGAGCCGGGAGGGTACGGAACGCCGCCGGCGGCGTCTAGGCCCGGGAGAGCGGGCCTGTTAGAGCTTGCGGATCTTCTCCCGGCCCTCGGTGACGTTCGCGGTGGCGTTGCGCGTGTCCAGGACGCGCCGGGAGAGGCGCACCACGCGGTCCCAGTCGATGGCGGTGTGGTGCGTGACGACCACCGTGAGGTCGGCGCTGGTGAGCGCCTCGTCGGTGAGCTCGAGGCTCTTCAGCACGCTGCCGCCCACCTCCACTTCGGAGATGAAGGGGTCGTGGTAGACGACGTCTGCGCCCTTGGCGAGAAGCAGCGTGATGACGTCGAGGGCCGGCGACTCCCGGACGTCGGAGACGTCGGGCTTGTAGGCGAGGCCCACCACCAGGACCCTCGAGCCGTTCACTGCCATGCGGCCCTCGTTCAGGAGGTCGCCCGCCAGGCGCGCCACGTGCCGGGGCATCTGGGAGTTGATCTCGGTGGCGAGCTCGATGAAGCGCGCGGGGAAGTTGAGGGACTTCATCTTCCAGGCCAGGTAGGTGGGATCCACCGGGATGCAGTGCCCGCCGAGCCCGGGGCCCGGCAGGAACTTCATGAACCCGTAGGGCTTCGTGGCCGCCGCCTCGATCACCTCCCAGACGTCGAGGTCCAGGCGGTCGCACATGAGCGCCACTTCGTTGGCGAGGCCGATGTTGATGGCGCGGAAGGTGTTCTCGAGGAGCTTCACCATCTCGGCACTCTGGGACGACGAGACCGGGACGACCCGGTCGAAGACGGGCTCGAAGGCCGCCACCGCCAGCTCGGTGCAGAGCGGCGTCTCGCCCCCCACCACCTTCGGGACCTCGCGCACCGCGTAGCCGCTGCCGGGGTCGATGCGCTCAGGAGCGAAGGCCAGCGCGAAGTCGACGCCCACCTTCAGCCCGGTGGCCTCGAGCAGCGGCAGGAACAGCTCGTGGGTGGTGCCCGGGTAGGTGGTGCTGCCGAGCACCACGAGCTGGCCGCCGCGCAGCCGCTTGCGGATCTCCTCCACCGCGGTGGCCAGGTGGGAGAAGTCGGGATCGCGGCTCTTGGTGAGGGGGGTGGGCACGCAGACGTGGATCAGGTCGGTGCGGGAGAGCTCGGTGAAGTCGAGCGTAGCTTCGAGGCTTCCCGCCTCTCGGGCCGCGGCGATCTCTTCCGCCGAGACGTCCTCGATGTAGGAACGCCCCTCACAGAGCGCCCTCACCTTCTCGGCATCGAGCTCGAAGCCGGTGACCCGGAAACCCTTGCGGGCGAAGGCCAGCGCCAGCGGCAGCCCCACGTAGCCGAGCCCGATCACGCCGATGCCGGCCTCTCGCGAGGCGACCCGCTCTGCGAGCTCCGTGAGCCGGCTCATCCTGCACCTCCGTCAGCTTCATCCACGTCAGCTGTCTCGGCCGCCCCGGCGGATCCGAAGTAGTCCGCGAAATACCCATATCCGGACCAGAGAGTCAAGCCTGCTGCCAGGAA
>JBDLIK010000701.1:0-2502 GCA_039714895.1 Myxococcota bacterium
GGGAGCGTCCAGCAGCCGGAACAGGCTCCGTTTCTCGCTGTGGTCGGGGCAGGCCGGGTATCCGAAGGCCGGACGGATGCCCCGATAGCCCTCCCGGATCAGCTCCTGCAAGGAGAGGGCTTCCTCCGGGGCGTACCACTCGCGGCGCACCCGCTGGTGCAGGAGCTCGGCGAAGGCCTCGGCGAGTCGGTCCGCCAGGGCCTTCACCAGGATCGCGCTGTAGTCGTCGTGGTCCTTCTCGAAGCCGGCCGCCAGCGCATCCGCGCCGATCCCCGTCGTCACCGCGAAGGCGCCCACGTGGTCCCGCAGGCCGCTCTCGACGGGGGCCACCGTGTCCGCCAGCGACCGCAGGGGCTTCGCCGAGTCGCCGCTCCACTGCTGACGAAGCAGATGGAAGCGTGCGGCCACCCGGCTGCGCGTCTCGTCCTCGAAGAGCACGAGGTCGTCTCCCTCGCTGGCCGCGGGCCAGAATCCGTACACCGCATTCGCACGCAGCAGCTTCTGGTCGACGATCTGCGTGAGCAGCTCGCGGCCGTTCTCGTAGAGATCGCGAGCGGCAGCACCGTACTTCGGGTGGTCGAGGATCTTCGGGAACTTCCCCTTGAGCTCCCAAGCGGTGAAGAAGAAGGTCCAGTCGATGTAGCTCGCGATCTCCCCGAGATCGGCGTCTCGGATCTCCCGCCGGCCCAGGAAGGGAGGGGTGGAAAGGTCCTCGGCATGCCAGCGGATGGTGTGCCGACGCTTCCGGGCCTCCGCGTAGGGCACCAGCGGCCGGGCTCCGCCCCCCGCGTGGGCCTGGCGCAGCTTCTCCTGCTCCTCGCGGTTCCTGCGATCGAGGGCGTCGCGCTGGCCGGGGTCGAGGAGCCCGGCCACCACGCCCACCGCCCGCGAGGCATCGAGCACGTGGACCGTGGGGAGAGGATACTCGGGTGCGATCTTCACCGCCGTGTGCTGACGGCTGGTGGTGGCACCGCCGATCAGCAGCGGCAGCTCGAGCTTGCGCCGCTTCATCTCCTGGGCGACGTGGACCATTTCATCCAGGGACGGCGTGATGAGCCCGGACAGGCCCACCAGATCGCAGCCCTCCTGCTCGGCGGTGTCGAGGATCTTCTCGGCCGGAACCATCACGCCGAGGTCGATGACCTGGTAGTTGTTGCAGCCGAGCACCACGCCGACGATGTTCTTGCCGATGTCGTGCACGTCCCCCTTGACGGTGGCCATCACGATCTTGCCATGAGCCTTCGCCTCTCCCTTCTCGTCCTCCAGGTAGGGCGTCAGGTAGGCCACAGCCCGCTTCATCACCCGCGCGCTCTTCACGACCTGCGGCAGGAACATCTTCCCGGCACCGAAGAGGTCGCCCACGGTCTTCATCCCGTCCATCAGCGGCCCCTCGATCACCTCGAGGGGGCGGGCTGCCGCCTGACGGGCCTCTTCGGTGTCGGCCTCGATGTAGTCGAGAATGCCGTGCACGAGGGCGAACCCCAGGCGCTCGGCCACCGGGGTCTCGCGCCAGGACAGGTCGACCTCGCGCTTGCGTCCCGATCCCCTCGCCTGCTCCGCGGCCTCGATCATGCGCTCGGTGGCGTCCGGCCGGCGGTCGAAGAGGATGTCCTCCACCCGTTCCAGCAGGTCCTTCGGGATGTCCTCGTAGACGACGAGCTGGCCGGCGTTGACGATGCCCATGTCCATCCCGGCCCGGATGGCGTGGTAGAGGAAGGCCGAGTGGATGGCCTCGCGCACGGCGTCGTTGCCCCGGAAGGAGAACGACAGATTGGAGACGCCACCGGAGATGAGCACTCCCGGGCAGGTCTCCTTAATGCGACGAACGGCCTCGATGAAGGCCAGGGCGTACTGGTTGTGCTCCTCGAGCCCCGTCGCGATGGCGAAGATGTTCGGATCGAAGATGATGTCGTGGGGATCGAAGCCGAGATCCTCGGTGAGGATCCCGTAGGCGCGCTGGCAGATCTCCACCTTGCGCTCCACGCTGTCCGCCTGGCCCTGCTCGTCGAAGGCCATCACCACCACTCCGGCGCCGTAGCGGTGGCAGAGCCCCGCCTTCTCCCGGAACTCCGCCTCGCCCTCCTTCAGGCTGATGGAGTTGACGATGCCCTTGCCCTGGATGCACTTGAGGCCCGCCTCGATGACCGACCAGCGCGAGCTGTCCACCATGATGGGAACGCGGCTGATCTCGGGCTCGCTGGCCACCAGCTTGAGGAAGGTCTCCATGGCGGCCTCGGAGTCGAGCATTCCCTCGTCCATGTTGACGTCGAGGATGTTCGCTCCGGCCCGCACCTGGTCCAGGGCCACCTCGAGCCCGGCGGCGAAGTCGCCCTTCTTGACCAGGTTGGCGAAGCGCCGGGAGCCGGTGACGTTGGTGCGCTCGCCCACCACCATGAAGTTGGAGTCCGGACGGATGGTCAGGGCCTCGAGCCCGCTGAAGCGGCTGTGGCGGGTCTCGAAGAGCGGGCGTTGGCGCGGGGAGAGTCCTTCCACCGCCTGGGC
>JBDLIK010000702.1:0-2496 GCA_039714895.1 Myxococcota bacterium
GAACGGACATACTGGGCGAGGCCGCATACCTCCGCGCAGCGTTCATGTGAGAGTCGGTGATAGGCGGAAAAGCGCTGGTAGAGCTGGGTCACGCTGGTGGCCATCGGGCTGTTCATGTAGACCGGAACCTCGGGAGCCAGGCCGCGCCGGAAGACCTCGTGCAGACAGAAGAGGAGACTCTGGGCGCGCGCCACGGCGAACGCTGGAACCAGCAGGGTCCCGCCGCGCTCGAGGGTACGCGTGAGGATCTCGGCGACGGCAACGATGGGGTCGACGTCCGGGTGAGCACGATCGCCATACGTCGATTCGATCACGATCCAGTCGGGGGACGCGGGTGGCTTCGGGGGCCGCATCAGGAGGTCGTCACTCCGACCGAGGTCCCCGGAGAAGAGCACCGAGCCAGCCGAGCTCCGCACCTCGACACTTCCTGCGCCCAGGATGTGGCCGGCGGGCTGGACCCTGAATTGGAGGGATCCCACGTCGAGCTGCGTGCCGAACTCGAGGGGAGCGAGCCGTTCCAGGGCTCGGAGCGCGTCCTCCTCGGTATAGAGAGGAAGCGCCGGCCGGTGTCGGGAGAAGCCCTTCCGATTGGCATAGGCTGCATCCTCCTCGTGAATCCGCCCCGAATCCGGAAGCAGGATCCGGCACAGCGCCGCGGTGGGAGGCGTGCAGTAGATGGAGCCCCGGTAGCCGTCTCGCACGAGGGCCGGCACGTACCCCGTGTGGTCGATATGGGCATGCGTCAGGATCACCGCATCGAGATCATCGAGCTCGATGGGCGGCCGCTTCCAGTTGCGGAGGCGCAGCGGCTTGACGCCCTGGTACAGGCCGCAGTCGACCAGGAGCTTCTCGCGGTCCGTCTCGATCACGTACTTCGAGCCGGTCACGGTGCCGGTCGCGCCCAGGAAGCTGATCTTCACGGCGGGGTTGGTTGTAGCTCAACCGGCCTTCGGCTACCGGCTCGTCCCCGAGCACCACACCTCCGCATCGCTCGGATCGCGAAGGCGTCCAGGGACGGGCCCTCGCTCAGCCCTTGATGTCCACCGTCCTCGGCTTGGCCTCTTCCGTCTTCGGAATCTCCAGCGTGAGCACCCCATCCTTGAATCGGGCCTTGATGCGCTCGCCGTCGGCGTTGGCCGGAAGCGTGAACGAGCGGCTGAACGTGCCGAAGCTCCGCTCGACGTGTCGTGAATGCTCCTTCTTCTCCTCCTGCTCGCTACGCTTTTCACCGCGGATCGTGAGGGTGCCTTCGTGGAGCTCGACCGTCACGTCCTCCTTCTTGGTACCGGGGAGCTCAGCGCTCACCGTGTACTGCTTGTCGTTCTCGCTCACGTCGATGGCGGGAGCAAAGCGCCCCCCGGGCTGTCCCCACATGGTTTCGAGGCGCGTCGGGTGCCCGACCCCACGGAAGGGCCAGTTCCAGAAGGGCTCGAGATCTCCAAAGGGATCCCAGACGCTCAGGGCGCGGGGCTTTCGGTCGGTCATCGTGGTTCCTCCCCGTGGCTCGCCGGAGCCGCAGCATTCACGGTGCAATCCACATGCCAGGTCAGCACGGGATCCTGGGTCCGCGTGGACGTCGGCCTTGGGGCGCAGAACCACAGCATGGGGCAGGATTTCGCCATCGTCGACGGACTGTGCGAGCGGATCCAGGTCTGGAAGCGCTGACGCACGGCCCGATCGGTGCCTCAGAGGTACGGCCCCGACGCTTCCCCCGGCTTCGTCGGCGGCGGCGCTTCGGCGGTGCGACCTGCGAGAATCTCTTGGTAGGTCACGCCCCCGAACATCTGCTTGAGGCGGTCGTCCCAGTGATCCGCGGTCTCGGCGACCATCCCGATCGCAAAGCGAAGCTCTGCCTCCCGGAACTCCTCGCCGAGCAGCGCTTCGTCGAACCAGATCGAGCGATGCTCGGCATCGAGGGCAAAACGTCCGAACATCAGACCGAAGTTGAGACGAGCGAGGAAGAGCCCGAGCTCGGAAGTCACGTTCACGCCGACGTTGGTGATGGCGAAGACACGCACCACGACCTGTCCGCTGAGCGCGGCGCGCGGCGCGACCATGACGTGCACGTCCTCGATGGGGAGCACGTAGTCCCCATCATTGTCCTGCTCGGGAGCCCGGCCCAGCAGCTCCGACACGATCCGCTGGATTCGCGTCCGCGCCACCGCGAGTCGCTGTCGGGCTTCGTGCTCCGGTCTGTGGCTGCCGTGGCCCACGTCCAGCGCGGCGTCGGGCTTCTCTCCGAAGACGTCGACGAGGAGCTCCTGAAGGAGCTTGGTCGCGCTCTCGCCGTCCGGCACCTCTCGCACCCATGGCTTCGTCCGATCGGCCGGGTCCTCTGCAGTGAAGCCCCGCTCACGCAGAGCATTGCGGACCTCGGCCGATAGCTCGGGGACGATGAGCGGACGGCCGGGCACCCGAACCTCGAGAGTCCCGTCTTCCCTCCGGTTCGCCTCGACCATCTGAAGTGCGCGGCCTGCCGGAACGACGGCCACGAAG
>JBDLIK010000703.1:0-2496 GCA_039714895.1 Myxococcota bacterium
AAGGGAGACGGCGTGTGCCGAAAGTCGTGGACGCCCAGGCCCAGCGGCGCCAGATCCGCAGTGCCGCCCAGCACGTGTTCTCCCTTTCTATATCGACAGTATTGTCGAAAAAAGAGAAGCGGTCAAGGGGCGAAGCAGGTCGGCGGCCGCCGCCCGTCCAGGCCGCGGGCTGCGAGGCCCGAGGCCAGCCTCGGCCTTGCTCCTCTGCTGACAGAACGTTGTCAGCTTGGAGGATTCACGCAGACGACTGCTGACAGTAGGCTGGCAACAAGACCTGGCTACGCTGCTCCGGGTGCGCGGCCACAACATTATGAAAAAGAACAGAAAAACCAAGCGTGATGGGCTCGCACCCAGCGCACAAAGGGGACAAGAGTCATGACGAATCCGGTTGTATGGTTCGAGGTGATGGGGCAGGATGCTGCCAAGCTGAGGAGCTTCTACGGAGAGCTGCTGGGTTGGGAGTTCCAGGTGGACGAGGCCATGGACTACGGGGTCGTGGAGGCCGGCATCGCCGGCGGGATCGGCAAGACGGGCAACGGAGGCTGGGTGACCTTCTACACCCAGGTGCCGGACCTGTCCGCGACGATCGCCCGGGCGAAGGGGCTCGGAAGCGTCGTTGTGGTGCCCGAGACGGACCTTGCCGATGTCACCATCGCCGTGGTCTCCGACCCCGAGGGCCATCCCGTGGGACTCTGTACGCCGCGCCCGAAGGCGGGGTAGTCACAAGTGGTGGCGCGGGGCTCCCGAAGTCGGGAGCCCCGCGCTGCTGGGGAGCCCGACCATGCGTCGCGCCGATCGCCTGTTCCGCCTGGTCCAGCTGCTGCGCTCGCGGCGCTTTGCGACGGGCGAGCAGCTCGCCAACGAGCTCGGGGTCTCGAAGCGCACCGTGTACCGCGACATGCGCGATCTCGGGACCTCCGGGGTTCCGATCCGGGGCGAGGCGGGAGTCGGCTATCGCCTGGAGCGAGGCTTCGAGCTTCCCCCGCTCACCTTCAGCAGCGACGAACTCGAGGGTCTCGTGCTCGGGGCGCGCATCGTGGCCACCTGGGGGGATCCCGAGCTCGCCCTGGCGGTGGGGAGCGCGATGACCAAGATCGAGGCCGTCGTGCCCGACGCCGTGCGACGGGTGTTCCTCGACACCGCACTGTTTGCGCCCGGCTTCCCCTCCGCGGCGGCCATGGCCCGGGAGATCGGCGTTCTGCGTCGCGCCATCAGCGAGCGGCGCTACATCCACTTCGCGTACACCCGGGCCGACGGCGAGCGCACCCGCCGGGACGCGCGGCCCCTGGGACTCTACTTCTGGGGCAACAAGTGGACGCTCGCGGCCTGGTGTGAGCTGCGCGCGGACTATCGCAGCTTCCGTCCCGACCGCATGGAGGACGTGAAGCTCCTCGATGCGGCCTTCGACGAGAGCGACGGCGTGGGGCTTGCCGAGTTCGTGGCGCGGATGGATGCAGAGGATCGCGCAGCGCGGGAGGAGCGCGGCGGACGAGAGCAGCCGAGCTCCAACCCGGTGCAACGACAGACGGCGGGAGGTCGCCGGTGAGCGAGTCCGGAGCTTCCGCCTCCGACGCCCTGGCACGCTTCGGCCCGGCGACCCGCTCCTGGTTCGAAGCCCGCTTCGGGGCGCCCACGGCCGTGCAGGCCGAGGGTTGGCCGCTCATCGCGGCGGGGGGGCACAGCCTGCTGCTGGCCCCGACGGGCAGCGGGAAGACCCTCGCGGCCTTCCTGTGGTGCATCGATCGTCTGGTGCGGGACGACTCAGATCCGGCAGCCGGGGTGCGCGTCGTCTACGTCTCTCCGCTCAAGGCCCTGGTCTACGACATCGAACGCAACCTGCGCGCGCCGCTGGCCGGCGTGCACGGCGAGGCCGAAGCCCGGGGTGAGGCCCTCCGCCTCCCCCGGGTGGCGGTGCGCACCGGGGACACGTCCCCGCGCGAGCGCCGAGCCCAGTCCCGGGATCCCGCAGAGATCCTGGTCACGACCCCCGAGTCCCTCTACCTGATCCTCGGTTCGCAGCAGCGCGCAACCCTCGAGGGCGTGCACACGGTCATCGTGGACGAGATCCATGCGCTGGCGGCGACCAAGCGGGGGGCCCACCTCTCGCTCTCGCTCGAGCGGCTCGCGGCGCAGAACCCCCGCGACCCCCAACGGATCGGACTCTCCGCCACGGCGCGGCCCGTCGGCGAGATTGCGCGCTTTCTCGGTGGGGACCGACCCGTGGAAGTGGTGGATGCCAGCTCTCGCCCGCGTCTCGACCTTCGGCTCGTGGCGCCGGTTCCCGACATGGAGCGTCCCGAGGCGCGAGACGCCGAGGCCGCACCTCGGGATCCCGAGCCTCCGAGCGCCGCGGGAGCCGACGCCGGCCGCGGCGGCCGCGACTACATGGAGCCCGAGACTGGCCTCTGGCCGGCCCTCATCCCGCGGCTGCTGGAGGCCATCGAGGCCCACCGGAGCACGATCCTCTTCGTGAACAGCCGGGCGCTGTGCGAGCGA
>JBDLIK010000704.1:0-2492 GCA_039714895.1 Myxococcota bacterium
GGTCGTGTTGGAATTCCCGACCATTGACGACGCTCGGAATTGGTACAACTCGCCCGAGTACACAGCAATCAAAGGTAAGCGGTGCGTAGTCCCCAGGTTTCGCCAACCGTCCCAACTCGCGACCTTTCTCCCCGAGGAGGAAGGACATGGCGAAGAGATCGGCCCCCCGGACGGAGCGGGACCGCTACTGGCTCCGACAGCACGGAGCGTGTGAGAAGTCGGGGCTGACCGCGAAGGCGTACGCGAGAAGGCAGCGGCTCTCGATCCACGCGCTCTACCAGGCTCGCAAGCGGCTGCGGGCGATGGGAGCCCTGAAGCCGGCGGCCCCGCGGCCCTCGCAGGTCAAGGCGCGGGCGAGCGGCGGATTCGCCCGGGTGGAGGCGCCCACAGCGCCGAGGCCGCGCTACCGCGTGCGACTCCCGAACGGTGCTCTGGTCGAGTGGGATGGCGCTTCGGGGCCCGAGCTCGCTGAGGTGCTCGGCGCCGTGAGCCAGATCCGATGATGGCGGTCACCGAGGATGTCGAGGTGTGGCTCTACCGGGAGCCGGTCGACTTCAGAAAGCAGATCAACGGCCTGGTTCTCCTGGTGGAGCAGGAGATCGGGGCGGACCCCTTCGCGAAGCGGGTCTTCGCCTTCACGAACCGGCGCCGGGATCGAGCGCGCCTGCTCTACTGGGACCGCAACGGCTTTGCGCTGTGGCTGAAGCGGCTCGAGAAGGACCGCTTCCCCTGGCCTGAAGGGGAGGAGACCACGATCATCGTCGGCCGCCGAGAGCTCGGCTGGTTGCTCGACGGCATCGACTTCTTTCGTCTTCGTCCTCACGAGGAGGTTTTCTACGAGTCCACCTTGTAACGAGTGGAGCAGTTCCTAACCTTCGTGTCGTGGTGGACGTTGCGGAGAAGCTCCCGGACACGGTCGCAGCTCTTCGCGCTTTGGTTCTCGAGCGAGATGTCGAGCTCGAAGCCCGCGATGCCGAGATCGCGCAGCTGCGCGAGTACGTGCGGCTGCTCCGCCACCAGCGCTTTGGCACGAAGAGCGAGAAGGTCCACCCGGATCAGCTCCTGATCTTCAACGAGGCCGAGCAGGAGCTGGCCGAGGCCGTCGCCAAGGCGAAGGACGCGGATGAGATTCCCGTTCCCGCTCACACGCGCCGCAAGGGTGGCCGGAGGCCTCTTCCCGAGTCGCTCCCCTGCATCGAGGTCGTCCACGACCTTCCCGAGGAGGAGAAGGTCTGCACGCGGGACGGTTCCCGCCTGGTGGAGATCGGGCGCGAGCGGAGCGAGCAGCTGGAGATCATCCCGGCCAAGCTCCGCCGGGTGCGACACATCCGGCCCAAGTACGCCTGCCCCACCTGCAAGCAGGGCGTGAAGGTGGCTCCGGTGCCGCCCCAGCCGATTCCGAAGAGCATCGCCTCACCGGCGCTGCTGGCCCACGTAGCCACGTCGAAGTTCGTGGACGGGATGCCGCTGTACCGCCAGGAGGTGGCATTGAAGCGGATCGGGGTCGAGCTTCCACGCTCGACCCTGGCCTCCTGGATGGTGAAGGTCGGGCGCCTCGCTCAACCCCTGATCAACCTCCTCCACGAAGAGATCCTGGCCACGGGCTTCGTGCAAGCCGACGAGACGCGCTTCCAGGTGCTGAAGGAGCCGGGGCGAAAGGCCACGAGCCTGTCGTACCTCTGGGTCCTCCGGGCGGGGGGCCGGGCTCGACCGGCCGTCGTCTATCACTATGACCCCTCCCGGGAGGGAGAGGTGGCCGAGCAGCTACTCGAAGGCTTCCAGGGCTATCTCCAGTCGGACGGCTACTCCGGCTACGACGCCATCGGTGCCAAGCAGGGCATCGTGCACGTGGGCTGCTTCGCCCATGCGCGCCGCAAGTTCCACGAGGCGCTGAAGGCCCAGGGCGGAGGCCAGAAGGCGAAGCGGGGGAAGGGCTCGAGGGCGCGGCAGGGCTTCGATCGGATCCGTGCGCTCTACCTCGTAGAGAGGGAGCTGCGCGATGCGACACCGCAAGAGCGCTACCCCGCTCGCCTCGAGCGATCGAAGCCGATCCTGGACGAGATGCGCGGGTGGCTCGACGACTCCCTTGGCACGGTTCCGCCCCAGAGCCTGACCGGGAAGGCACTGACCTACCTGGACAACCAGTGGCCGAAGCTCGAGCGTGTCCTCGAGGACGGTCGTCTCCCGCTGGATACCAACGATGTCGAGAACGCGATCCGGCCCTTTGTGGTCGGCCGCAAGGCGTGGCTCTTCGCGGACACCGTGGCCGGCGCCGAGGCCAGCGCGAACCTCTACAGCCTGGTCGAGACCGCCAAGGCCAACGGGATCGAGCCCTTCGCCTACCTCCGCTTCCTCTTCGAACGGATCCCTGCGGCGGAGCACCTCGAGGACTTCGAGGCGCTGCTCCCCTATCGCATCGACCGGAGCCTCCTGGCTGCAGGCTGATCGCGGTGCCGGGACGGTGTCTACTCACCGCTTACGAACGACGGATT
>JBDLIK010000705.1:0-2489 GCA_039714895.1 Myxococcota bacterium
AGGCCTCCCTGCCTCCCGTGGTCGCGACGGAGCTCTTCAGCGACCCGAAGCTCCCCCGCGCGGTGGCCACGCTGCTCTCCCAGATTCCTGTCCTCGACCCGGAACCCGGCTTCTGGGAGCGAGCCGGGCGCCTCCGGGCGAAGCTGATCGCCCGCCGACGGCGCGCCCGACTCGCGGACGCGCTGATCGCCCAGGCCTGCCTCGATCACGGGGTACGCCTCGTGACTCGCGACGACGACTTTCGGCACTTCGCTCGGGTCGGGGGCCTGCGGCTGGCGGTCTGACCGGGTGACGTCCTGGCGGTCATCCGGGAAGTGAGCTCCGTTGGCCATCAAGGCATCATCTTGATATGCTATAGACATCATTTAGAGGTGCTGAGATGGGTCGGCATACGATGACGCTCGAAGACGATGTCGAGGCCTTTCTCGCATCGGAGCAGAAGCGAACGGGCAAGCCCTTCAAAGCCACCGTGAACGACCTCCTCCGCGAAGTCCGGCAGAGGCGACTCGGCGAGCGCAAGCGAAAGCGGTCCAAGCGATATGAGCTCAAACCCCTCTCGGTCGGCCGGATCCGGCACGAGGTGGTGAGCGTGACCGAAGCCCTCGAGCTCGCCGAGGGCGACGACTTCCGGTGATCCTGGTCGACGCCAACCTCCTGCTCTACGCGGCCTTCCGCGAGTACCCGCAGCATGAGCCGGCTGCCGGCTGGCTCGAAGATCGGCTGAACGGGACGCAGGCGCTCGCTCTCCCGTGGCCGAGCCTGCTGGCGTTCCTCCGACTCGCGGTGAACCCGCGCATCCACGAGTTCCCGCCGACCTTCGCCGACGCCTGGCACCTGGTTCGCGGATGGCTCGACTGCGAGCCCGTCTTCGTCCCTGCGCCGGGACCGCGCCATCACGAAATCCTGGAGCGGCTGGTCCTCGAATGCTGCCAGCAGCACCGCCACGTCCCGGACGCCCACCTCGCCGCGCTCGCGATCGAGCACGGACTCATCCTCGCCACCCACGATCGTGGCTTCGCGCGCTTCGAGGGGCTGCGGTGGGAGCTACCTCTGGTGGCCTGAGGGGCGAGCCGGCCTCCGGAGCGCGCGCTGCACCGAGCGAGCCTGTCCCGTGGCGAGGTCGAGGTAGGCCTCCTCGTAGCCGAGCCCGCCGAGGCGCCAGTTGTAGAAGGCCCCCAGCAGGGCCGCGGCCACCGCCGCGTTGGTGAACAGCAGCTGCGGGGCTCTGGGAAGCGCCGCCGTGCAGCCCTGTCGATCCGGGGGAAGGTCGGTGGGCCGCGCGATCTCCGGGTGGTAGGCGCTCAGCCGGTTCGTGACGTCCCGTCCGGCCTCGCGCAGGTAGATCTGAACGTTGCCGCGGGTTCCGCCCGCTCCGTCGTCGACCCCCTCGTTGCCTCCGGAGAAGAGCGCCACGTCCCGCAGCCGAGCACAGCGACGCTCCACCGTGCGCCGCGTGGCGTGGTTGTCGGGCTGGCAGAAGACCACGTCGCCCTCGCCGATGACTCCGCGCGCCCGCTGGGGGGTCACGTACTCGGGAATCGGGACGAGGTTGAGCCGATCTCCGTAGCTCCCCGCCAGCTCCTCGCAGAGCACGATGGCCTTGGCGCCGGGCTGATCGAAGAACTGACGATCCCGGTTGACCTCTTCGAAGCGATCGCCGTCCACGGCCAGGACCGTTGCGCGCTCGCCTGCGCTGTGCAGGAAGGGCACCAGCAAACGGAACACCAGCCCGCCCACGCCGCCGAGCCCGACCAGCACGTAGCGCGCCCCGGTCCGAGGGGCCCCGTCAGACGCCATGGTCTCCTCCTCGCGCGGCGTCCCCACTCTCGAGGAGGAGCGGCACGGCCGCCGAGGCCCGAAACCCCTGCTCCGGGGCGGGTGACGCTTCCGGGTCGGGACGGATGGCGCCGGCGCAGCTCCGGAGGCGCAGGATCTTCTCGAGGAGCACGATGACTTCCGCTGGCTGGCGGCGACCCCGGTAGGGTCCGAAATGTCTCGCCCGCGCCCGCCGCGGACGACTGATCACCCGGAGCCGCGGAAACGGTGCGCCCCAATCCACCTCGATGTACCAGCCCTTCGAACGGTTCTTGAGGGCCTTGTTGAATGCGGGGCGGAATCTCTCGATGCGGTCCGCTTCCTCCAGCTTTGCTTCGAGATCCGTGCCGGCGGGGCACAACTCTATGCCGCGCGCGAGCCGCACCATGAGAGCCATGCGTTCGTCCTTCGGTCCGCCCCCGTAGAAGTAGTGATCATAACCTTGGGACAGGGATCTCTGGCACACGGCCAGCAGCAATACGTTTCTGCGCGTCGGGTTGGGAGCCATAGTGTGCAATCGACGATGGGGGGTCAAAGGGTCGGCAGGTCAAGAGCGCGGCAGATGTCACGACCCTGAAGGAACTGGCCATGTTCTCGCCGGTATACGACATGATCTCGAACTCACTCCCCGTCGAGTTTGAACTTGAGAAGGTCTGACAGCAGGTGATTCACGG
>JBDLIK010000706.1:0-2479 GCA_039714895.1 Myxococcota bacterium
CGCATGGCGAGCTCCAGCAGATAACCGCGCAGCTCGGCCTCGTCCTTCACGTAGCGCTCGCTCTTGCCCTTCTTGACCTTGAACAGCGGCGGCTGAGCAATGTAGAGAAAACCGCGCTCGATGAGCGCGCGCATCTGTCGGAAGAAGAAGGTGAGCAGCAGCGTCCGGATGTGGCTTCCATCCACGTCCGCGTCGGTCATGATGATGACCTTGTGATAGCGCGCCTTCTCGGCGTCGAAGTCCTCGCCGATTCCGCAGCCGAGCGCCGCAATGAGAGCCTGGATCTCGTTGTTGGAGAGCATCTTGTCCAGGCGGGCTCGCTCGACGTTCAGGATCTTGCCACGGATGGGCAGGATCGCCTGGTTCTCGCGCATGCGGCCCTGCTTCGCGGAGCCGCCCGCCGAGTCTCCCTCCACGATGAAGACCTCCGAACGTGAGGGATCACGCTCCTGGCAGTCGGCGAGCTTTCCCGGCAGGCTGTAGTCCGACAGCGCCCCCTTGCGGCGGGCCAGGTCCCGAGCCTTGCGGGCCGCGGCCCGGGCGCGGGCCGCGTCCACCACCTTGGCGAGGATGACCCTGGCGGCAGTCGGGTTCTCCTCCAGGTACTCGCCCAGCTGCTCGTAGAGTAAGGCCTCCACCAGACCCCGGACCTCGCTGGTGCCCAGCTTCGTCTTGGTCTGGCCTTCGTACTCGGGCTGCGGGAGCTTGACGGAGATCACCGCCGTGAGCCCCTCGCGCACGTCGTCTCCGCTCACCGACTCGACCTGGCCCTTCCCGTTCCCCTTCTGGTGAGCGCCGGCGTAGCGGTTGATGGTGCGGGTCAGCGCCGTCCGAAACCCCACCAGGTGCGATCCCCGTTCGATGGTGTTGATGTTGTTCGCGAAGGCGAAGACATTCTCGTTGTAGGAGTCGCTGAACTGAAGGGCGATCTCGATATTCACCGGCGTCACGCGCCCGTGGCTCTCGAAGCTTCGCTCACCGTGGACGTAGATGGGCGGCTGATGCAGGGGGCTGCGGTTGCGGTTCAGGTGCTCGACGAAGGAGACGATGCCACCCTCGTAACAGAAATCGTGGGACTTCTGCGAACGCTCGTCGCTGATCCGGATGCGCACGCCGGCGTTCAGGAAGGAGAGTTCCCGCAGACGCTGGGAGAGGACGTCGAAGGAGAAGTCCAGGGACGCGAAGATCTCGGGGTCGGGCCGGAAGCGGACGCGGGTTCCCACCTTGTCAGTGGTCCCGATGGCGGCCAGGGGCTCGTTGGGATCTCCCCGGGTGTAGGTCTGGCGCCAGACCTGTCCGTCCCTGCGGATCTCGAGCTCGAGGTGTTCGGAGAGCGCATTCACCACCGAGACTCCCACGCCGTGGAGCCCGCCGGAGACCTTGTAGGTCTTCTCGTCGAACTTTCCGCCCGCATGCAGAGTGGTCATCACCACCTCGGCGGCGGGTCGGCCTTCGGTCGCGTGGGTGTCCACCGGAATCCCGCGCCCGTCGTCCGTCACGGTGACGCTGTTGTCGTCGTGGATGACGACGTGGATCTCCTTACAGAAGCCAGCCAGTGCTTCGTCGATGGCGTTGTCCACCACCTCGTAGACGAGATGGTGGAGGCCATCGGGCCCAGTGGTCCCGATGTACATGGCCGGGCGCTTCCGGACCGGCTCGAGGCCTTCGAGCACCTCGATGGAGCTCGCGTCGTAGCTCAAGAACGGCTTCCCTGTGCTCTCGATGCGCCGGGTGTCACTAGCCCGCGGATGGGGGAGCGGGCTTCCAACCGGCGTGCTGGCAGAGGGTACAGAATGGGTAAGTGCGCGTAAAGCTTCCGGGTTCGCCTCGAGCGCCGCGCAACACCGCGCCCCGGGAGCAGTTTTCGAGCTGCCGCAGCCCGCTAGACGCGCATGGGCATCACCACCGCCAGCGTATCGGCGTCGTCGGTGGGCTTGACCTGGGTGGGGGAGAGCTCGTCGGAGAATCCGAGCTCCACCTCCTTTGCCCGCGCTACAGCCAACGCGTCCAGCAGGTAGGTCGCGTTGAAGGCGATGGTCAGCCCCTTGCCGTCGTAGTCCGTGTCGAGCTCTTCCTGCGCTTCGCCGAGATCGGGATTCTTCGCGGAGACCACCAGGCGGCCCTTGGAGAGCTCCATTCGAACCGCACGACTGCGTTCCGCAGACAACAGCGCCACCCGACGCAAGGCCCGCATCAGCTCCTCAGCGGAAACCACCAGACGTGTCGTCGTCTCCCTCGGTAGCACCTGCTGATAGCTCGGGAATTCTCCTTCGATGAGCCGCATCACAAGGGTCACGCCGCCCTTGCGAACCAGACCGCTATTGCCTTCGAAGCCGAGCTCTATCTCGTCGGCGTCTTCCTCGTCCACGAGACGCTTGAGCTCACCGAGACCCTTTCTCGGAATGATCACGCCGGTTGCAAGACCTTCCGCATCCGGCCCAATGCTGCGCTCGACCATCGCCAACCGATGTCCATCGGT
>JBDLIK010000707.1:0-2476 GCA_039714895.1 Myxococcota bacterium
GCCGCGCCCCCCTACGACGCCTCTGGACCGGCCTTCGGCCTCGTGACCCTGAACGAGCCGCTGCGGCCGGAAGATCCGGCCGCGGACACGAGGCTGAAGCTCCGCATGCACGGCATCTTTACGGGCGAGCTCCAGGCCCTCGAGGGGGCCGGCCGCTCGCTCTGGGACTTCCCGGAGGCTCCCTGGGAGTTCAAGATGAACATGGCGCGCCAGTGCTGGGACGAGGCGCGGCACGTGCAGATCTTCGAGAAGCTGCTGGAGCGCGTGGGCGGCGAGGTGGGGATGTTCCCGGAGAGCACCTTCCTGTTCGAGTGCGCCTGCAGCGACGACCCCGCCATGCGCGTGGCCGGGGTGAACCGCGGCCTCGAGGGCCTCGCCTGCGACGTCTTCCGCGACATGATCCACTACGCCGAGAAGATCGGTGACGAGACCATGCGCCAGGCCATCGACTACGTGCTCGCCGACGAGCTCACCCACGTACGTTTCGGCAGCGAATGGGTACGCGAGTTCACCAAAGAGGACCCGGAGCGCTTCAAGCGTACCCAGGACTTTCGCCGGGAGGTCGACAAGCAGTTCAGCTTCGGGGGCGCGCGCTCGGATCGCGAGGACGCCGCCATTCCCATCGCCTGGGAGGACCGCAAGCAGGCCGGCTTCACGGAGGAGGAGCTCCAGGAGCTCGCCCAGATCTCCGGCAGCGGTCCCTCGCGCAAGACGTTGATGGAGGCGGCCCGTCTCCTTCAAGAACGCCACCACGCCCGACGCGACGCCGCCCGGGATGCAGGAGAGGCAGCATGAGCGAGCCCCGCATGTATCCGGGCATCGGCCCGGACGAGCGCACCACCTTCGCTCCCTACTCGGCCTTCGACGTCCCGGCGGACCTGCGCCGGCTCCACGGACACTACGACGTCGAGTCCACCGCCCGCCGGGTCCGCAACTTCCGCTACGCGGAGGAGTGGACGATGATGATCCTCGGCGGCTGGATGGCCACGATCCCCGAGCTCCCCGTGAAGACCGGGCTTGGCAAGATCACCTGGGAGACGGCTCTCGCCGCCGACGAGCTCGGGAAGCGCCTGCCGGAGCTGCGCTGTGGGCGCCACGCCGTGACCACCTCCGAATCCGCCAACCCCGGCTTCGCGAACTTCATCCAGGCCCTCGCCGAGCCCGAGTCGCCGGACCTCACCATCGAGAAGATGACCGGCCTCGTCGACGTCTTCTACCCGCACCTCCTCGCGGTCTACGAGCGGACCCTGCGCGAGACGGACCAGATCTGCGACGCCCCCACCATCGAGCTCCTCGACGACATCGTGCGCAAGCGCCGGCGCCACCTGACCTGGGGCCAGGAGGTGCTCGAGCGGCTCTGCGACACCGACGCCCGGCGGGAGCGCCGCCGGGAGCGGGCCCGGCAGCTCCGCGAGGAGCTCGAGGCCTGTGGCGGCGTCACCGGCGAGGGTCTGGCCTAGTGGCCCCCGAGAGCCCGGGCGGTCGAGGAGCCGAGATCCGGAGCCTGAAATCCTTTGCGGAAGCCTTCCTGCACACCGTCGGGCGCACACCCGAACGCGAGGCCATCCGCAATCTCACGGGCGACGTCACCTTCACCTGGGCCGAGCTGCGGGACCGGGTGGGGCAGCTCGCGGGGGGCCTCGCCGGGCTCGGGCTCGAGCGGGGCCACACCCTGGCGCTGATGCTGGGCAACCGCCCGGAGTTCCACCTCGTGGACCTCTCGGCCATGGTGATGGGGGCCGTTCCCTTCTCGATCTACCAGACCTCGTCTCCCGAGCAGATCGAGTACGTGGTGGGAGACTCGGGTGCCCGGGTGGCGGTGATCGAGCGCGCCTTCTTCGAGCGCTTCATGAAGGCCCGCCAAAACCTTCCCGACCTCGAGCACGTGGTGGTGATCGACGGCGAGGGCGAGCAGGGAACCCTCACCCTCGCAGACGTGGAGGGTCGGGGTCAGGACTTCGACCTCGAGGCCTCGGTCTCCCGTTTGGCGCCGGACGACCTGCTGACCCTCATCTACACCTCCGGGACCACGGGTCCTCCGAAGGGCGTCCAGCTCACCCATCGCAACCTGATCGCTGCCTGTGTGGCCCTCGACGAGAACCTGCAGCTGCCCGACGGCAGCCGTGTGGTGTCGTGGCTGCCCGCGGCGCACATCGCCGAGCGCATGGCCCACCACTACATGCCGCTGCTGCTCGGCGCGACCATCACCACCTGCCCCGATCCGCGCGAGATCATCTCCGTCCTGCCCAGCATCAAGCCGAACTTCTTCTTCGCCGTGCCGCGCATCTGGGAGAAGGTGAAGGCGGGCCTCGAGACCCGCATCGCCTCGCTGCCCGACGAGCAGCGAGTTTCGGCCGAGGCCGCCATCGCTGCGGGGATGGAGAAGGTGCGTCTGGAGCAGGCCGGTCGGCCGGTGCCGGCGGAGCTCGCCCTGCGGGTGGCCCGGGCCGAGGAGGCGCTCTTCTCCAAGCTTCGG
>JBDLIK010000708.1:0-2467 GCA_039714895.1 Myxococcota bacterium
GCATCGATGGCCTCCTTCAGCATCGCCGGCAGCTGCCCGACGGTGACCGTCCGGTCGTTCACCTGGATCAGGTTGTCCGCCGTGATGGTGACGGTCACACCCTCGGGTGTCGTGTCCGAGACCTCGCCCTCGGGCAGGCTCACCTGCTTTCCCTGCTGGGAGATCACCGAGGAGGTGACCATGAAGATGATCAGCAGCACCAGGAAGACATCGGTGAGCGGCGTGATGTTGATCTCGGCAACGATCCCCTCATCCGTGTCGTCGGTACGGGCGCTAGGCAGGCTGGAGATCGCCACGCTGGGGCACCTCCACGTCCTGGCGCGCCTCGGAGGCCGACTCCACGAAGAGCAGGGCTTGCACGTAACGCTCGCTGGAGCGGGCGAACCCCTGGGCGATGTTCCCGACCCGGACCTGCAGATAGTTGTAGAAGGCCAGAGCGATGATGGCCACGCCCAGACCGGCAGCGGTGGCGATCAGGGCTTCGGAGATGCCCGCCGCCACCACCTCGAAGCCGCCGACGCCCTGGATGGCCATCTCGCGGAAAGCGCGCATGACGCCCACGACGGTCCCGAAGAGCCCGACGAAGGGCGCCAGGGAGCCGATGGTGCCCAGCCCCCAGAGGCCGCGGCGCAGCTCCGCCACCACCTCCTGACGGCTGGTGGACAGGATCTGCTCGAGCTCGTCCAGCGTGACGCCGCGCCAGCGCATGCCCTCGAGGAAGACCTCGGCCATGGGGTTCTTCGACTTCTCGCAGTTGCTCCGCGCGACGTCGAGGTCCCGGCGCACCAGCGCCTCGACGACCCGGCCCGTCAGCGCACGGGTATCCTTGGTCATCCCGCGGTACTGCCACAGGCGGGCAAAGAAAATCCAGACGGTGATCATGGAGCAGACCCCCAGCGGGTAGACGGTGAGGCCTCCCAGTTGGAGCAGCTCGAGGATCTCACTCGCAGTCAAGACGGTTTCTCCCTTTTCACAGCGGTCATGGGTTTGCGGGGCCGGGTCTCGGCAGGCTGGGGTGGCGGGTTGCACCCGCCAATGACTCGGCCCTGCTGATCGTCCCATCCCGCGAACGATGTTTCAAGGGGGGATGATGCTCGATTGACACGCTTTTTCGGGTCTCGTAGGATCGATGGGGGGTGGGTGAAAAACACAAGCGGATCGGATAGTTCCACCGGAGCGTCGGCTTGCATCATCACCCTGCAGCCAGGTTGCGTGTTTATTGCACGCGGGTTTCCCGCGCGCCCGGGGAAGAGACACCCCGGGACACGATCCAGGCGACCCTTCTCTCGGAACCCGGCGTCTGGGATCGGGTTCTTACCCACGGGGAAGCGGCTCCCGGAGGAGCAGCGTGACGAGCGATCGGAACCAGCCGCAGTGGGTCGTACGCCGCAAGCGCCGTCACCCGCGCCCGCGTCGTCGCATCGGTGCGGCCCTCCACGCCGGTCCTGCCCTGGCGGCGGGTGGGGCGGAGTTCCCGGGCCTCCCCGAGCACCGCTCCGGCCGCGCCAACGCAGTCTCGGGCTTCCTTTCGATCCTGCTCCACGTCGGCGGCCTTGGCGTCCTCTTTCTCATCGCCTGGCTGGCGCCGCCGGAGCTGGTGGAGCAGCTGCTCCCCGTGGAGCTGGTGCGACCCGACTCGACGCCGGCACCCGCTCCGCGCGCCATCGCCGAACACCGCGCGGCCTTCGCACCCGCTCCCCAGGCCGTCGCTCCCCAGATCGTCAACCCGGACGTCGTGGCGCGCGCCCAGCCCGTGTCCGCCCAGGCCCTGCAGCTCGACTCGGTCTCTCCGGTGATCGCCCCCACCGAGGTCGCGCGCCGGGTGGTGGCCACCGAGCACGTGCAGGCCATGCGGTCCATCGCCGCGGCGACCACGTCACCGATCGAGGTCGCACCCGTCGCGCCGGCGTTGCGGGGTCCCGTGGAGTTCCAAGCTCCCGTGGGGCCGTCCGTCGGACCGCGCGCGGTGGTGCAGGGAGGCGACACCGTGGGTCTGGCCGCACCCGGGGCCCTCGGCACGGGCAGCTCGGTCCGCGAGGGAATCGCCTCCGACCGCGACGTGGCGGGCGCCGCCAGCGGGCCGCGCCTGGCGAGCGTCAACACGAGGGTGGGGGACTCGCTGCGCGGAGGGGGCCCCGGAGGCACCGGCACCGGCGCGGGGACCAGCTTCGAGGAGTGCATGTCGCGGCGGGAGGTGCAGTCCTACCTCCAGAAGATCCACCAGCGCGTGCTCTCACGCTGGGTGCTCCCCCCGGAGACCCCCCCGAACCAGCAGGTGAAGCTCAAGTTCACCCTGGACGTGGCCGGCTCGGCGGGGAACGTCGAGTTCCTGACCACCGACAACCCGGCGCTCGGCGAGAGCGCGGCCACCGCCCTGCGATCGGCAGCCCCTTTCCCGCCCATGACGGACCCCGTGCGCTGTCTCTCGCGTACCCCGATCCACGCGACCTTCACCAACCCGACCGGT
>JBDLIK010000709.1:0-2460 GCA_039714895.1 Myxococcota bacterium
ACCACCTGGCGAGCGTGCAGCCTGCCAGCGAGCGGCTCTCGCAGGAGACCCTGCTGGAGATCGCACGAAGCTGCCCCGCACTCGCCATCCACGTCTACGACGAGGACGGCAACGAGTTGGAGCTCTAGGGGCTGCGGGCGGGGTTCGCCTTCCTAGCGCTCCCCCGCCACGCGTTTCTCCAGGAGCTCCACGAGTCGACGCTTGTCGATCTTGCCGCTGTCGGTGAAGGGCAGGTCGGCGAGGTCGTCGACGAAGAGCTGACGCGGCACCTTGTAGGCCGAGAGGTCTCGGCGCAGGCGCCCGCGCAGCTCGTCGGAGCTCGCCTGGGCTCCTTCCTCGAGCACCACCGAGGCGGCGACCTGCTGGCCGCGCTCCGGATCCGGCAGGCCCACCACGTAGGCTTCCTTGACCCCCGGGTAGGAGACGAGCACCTGCTCCACCTCGCTCGGGGTCACGTTGGCGCCCCCCGTCTTGATCATCTCGCCCAGCCTTCCCTTGAAGTAGAGCACGCCGTCGGCGTCGAAGAAGCCGCTGTCGCCAGTCCGGTAGAAGCCGTCCGGAGTGAAGGTGTCCGGGCGCTCCACCTTGTAGAGGCCCTGCATCAGGCTCTCGCCTCGCACGCAGATCTCACCGGTGCTCCCCGGCGGCAGTGGCTGAGCGGTGTCGGGGTCGACCACGCAGTGCTCCACGCCCGGAACCGCCCGTCCGAAGGAGCCGCGCAGGGCCTCGGGCAGCGCGCCCTCTCCACCCCAGGTGTGCGGGCCGCAGGTCTCGGTCATGCCGAGGGCGTTCGCTCGCAGCTCCGGGTCCGTGGGGCAGACCTCCGGGGGCAGGATGTCGGGGACGGTGCCGCCCCGCAGCGAGGAGAGATCGCGCTCCGAACGGCTCGGGTGCTCGGCGAGGGCCTTGCCGAAGTGGGGCCAGCCGATGGCGAGGGTCGCCCGCTCCCGCTCGAGGAAGGCGAGGGTGCTGGCCGGTTCGAAGGCCTCCTCGCACAGCGTGCAGGCACCCGCGTGCAGGTTCGAGAGGAAGGCGAACACGAAGCCGCCGACCCAGAAGAACGGCATCGGAGACCAGACCCGGTCCTCGGGGCCGACCCCTCGCAGCTGCGCGAGGTTGTGGGAGTGGCGCAGCACGCTGCCGTGGGTGTGGAGCGCGGCCTTGGGGTCGGAGGTGCTCCCCGAGCTGTAGAGCATCACCAGCAGGTCCGCGGGGGTGACCGTGGCCTCCACCCGGGCGAGGAAGCCGTCGTCGAGGAGCGCGTCACCGCCCGCCTCGCGCTCGAGCGCCGCGCCCTCGCACGCCCAGGACCGATCACAGTCCCCGAAGAGGTAGATGCGCCGCAGCAGGGGCAGGCTGGCCAGCCGCAGCGGCGAGGCCGACGCGCCGGCGAGCTCCAGAGCGGCTTCCTCCAGGCGGCTCGCGTAGTCGTGGCTCAGGAAGCGCGGGACCGCCAGGAGCGTGTCGACGTCGGCGTGTCGCAGGACCCAGGCGAGCTCGCGGGTCTGGAAGAAGGTGTTGAGCGGGACGACGAGCGCACCGATGCGCGTCGCCGCCAGCCAAGCGAGCACCCACTCGGGCCCGTTGGGCATGAGCAGGCCCACGCGCGTGCCCTTGCCGATCCCGGCGGCGAGCAGCCCGCGCGCCATGCGGGCCGAGCGCATCTCGGCCTCGGCGTAGCTGAGCCGACTCTCGTCGGCCACGATGAGTTCACGGTCTCCGTACCGCTCGGCCAGGGTCCGGACGAGCGTCGGGACCGTGGTGGGGGCGTGGGTTGCGGTCATGCATCTCCCTCCACCAGCGCAGCCCTGCGGTGGTCGCTCCGGAGTATCTGATATAGCGTCAGATCGTTCAAAGGGAGGCCCCGAAGATGGAGTTCGCCTGGTCGGAAGAGGATGCACACTTCCGTCGCGAGCTCATCGCCTTCCTGGAGGCCACCCTCCCCGCGGATTGGGAGGAGATCGCCCGGGATGGCCCGGGGGGCGAGGGCCAGGCTCGCTTCTCGAGGGAGTTTGCGGCCCGGCTCGCCGAGCGCGGCTGGCTCACCCAGCACTGGCCCCGGGAATACGGAGGCTCCGACGCCTCGCCCTGGCGTCACGCCATCCTGGGAGAGGAGATGTGGGCTCTGGGGGAGCCGCGCGGACCCCAGTACATGAACGTGAACTGGATCGGTCCGGCCATCATGGAGTTCGGCAGTGAGGACCAGAAGCGCCAGCACCTGAAGCGGATCTCCCAGGGTGACGTTTTGTGGTGTCAGGGCTTCTCGGAGCCCGAGGCGGGGTCCGATCTGGTGGCGCTGCGTACCCTGGCCCGCCGCGACGGCGACGTCTACGTCGTGAACGGCTCGAAGATCTGGACCTCCTATGCCAACCACGCCGATTTCTGCTTCCTGCTCGTCCGCAGCGACCCGGACTCCCAGCGCCACCGCGGCATCTCCGTGCTGCTCGTCCCGATGGACCT
>JBDLIK010000710.1:0-2456 GCA_039714895.1 Myxococcota bacterium
CGACCAGCGGCTGGCGCGACTCGATCGCCGCCTCGCCCGGGTGATCGGGCGGGAAGACCTGCGGGCTCGTCGCGTCTCCGGGTCCCAGATCCTCGCGCAAGGCCCGGTCAACGAGATCCCGCCAGGCGGAGAGGGGAGGCAGCACCACCATGACGGAGGAGCGAGTCTACCAGACCCTTATTCTTCTTCCTTGAGCCGGCGGATCTCTTCGCGGATGAGGCGCTCGGCCATCTCCGGGATGACCTCCCAGGCGACCGACTCCACCTTCGCCACGGTCTGCTTGACGAGGTCGTCAGCGAGGTCCCCGAACGCCTCCCAGGCAATCTTCTCGACCGCCTCCAGGATGGGGCCGCGCAGTGCGGCGGCGGCCGGGCTGGGGGGCTCGGGGTCAGCCGAAATCGGGCCCGAGAGGGATTCTCCGAGGTCGGAGGAGGAGACATCGAACTCACTGCTCGCGACCCGGGTAGGTACGTCCCGCTCCCGCTCCGGGTCGAGGGGGTCCGCCCCGGTCGGTCCGACGAGACCGAGGGCGCGCACGGCGTCCGATGCGGAGCTCTCGGGTGGGGTGAGCAGGCGCGGCGGCTCCGAAGCCTCCAGCCCGGCATCGCCGCCTCCGAGTCCGAGATCCGACAGCGCCTCGTCGTCCAGCGCGGTTTCCAGGTCCGGGGCACTGGCCGCGAGATCCGGATGGCTGGATCCGAGCTCGCCCTGGGAGTCCCAGGGGGCTGCGCTCGGCGCCTCGCTCGTCGGGGGGGACGTGCGGGCCTCCTCAGGGGCCGGACTGCCCGGCTCCTCGGAGTCGAAGACGAAGGTCCCATCGTCGTGGCCGAACTCGAGGTCGTCGGAGGCCACCACGGTCGTCTCGCCCGGGTCGGCGTTCTCGCTCGTCTCTTCGAAGAAGTCGTAGCCCGTCTCCTCGGGCTCCGCCGAGCTGGGTCGACCGGCGGTTCCGATCAGCAGCTGGTTGACGCGGTCCACCAGGGTCTGGGCTTCGAAGGGCTTGGTGATGTGTCCATCCGCGCCCGCGCGCTGGGCGCGCTCGTCATCGAAGGCCTCGAAGGTTCCCGAGAGCAGCAGCACGGGGATGTGACGCAGGGCGGGGTCGGACTTGATGGTCTCGCAGACTTCGTAGCCGCTCTTTCCGGGCATCACCACGTCGGCGAGCACGAGGTCCGGGTTCTCTTCGCGCACCCGGGCGACGGCCTCGTCTCCGTTGTCCACGGTGACGAGACGCACGTCCTCGTTCGCGAAGCTGATTCCCACGACCTTCTGGATCGTCACGCTGTCGTCGGCGAGAAGTAGCGTCCTCGGCATGTCACCCCCTGATCGGCCGGAGCCGTGCCGGGATCTCGGCACCCGCGGGAGAGCCCGAGCGGGCTCCCCCCCTTGAACGCTATTATCGTCGCTGCCCCTGGCTAGATTGAACGGTTTTTGCCCCGGAACACTGCGGCCATGGCAGACCGACGGCAATTGGACCGATTCGGTCAAGTTCCCCCGAGGGTCCACCGAATAGGCCAGGAGGCTGGAGCATGCCAGCCCCGATCTGAGGCCCGGCGACCATGATCCTTCGAGCCGCCGCCAGCACCCACGTGGGTCGTAGGCGCCGAATCAACGAAGACCGCTACGCCCTGGCACCCGATCTCGGCCTCTATCTGGTGGCGGACGGCATGGGGGGCCACACCGCGGGCCAGGTGGCCAGCGAGCTGGCGGCGGACGCCGCGCTGCGAGCGGTGCGCACCCTCCAGGATACGCCGGCGAGCCTGGCCGAGAAGCTGCGCTACGCCGTCACCTCCGCCAATCGGGAGATCTACCAGACCGCCAGGCAGCGTCCGGAGCTCGCCGGCATGGGGACGACTCTCGTCTCGGTACTCGTCTCCGAGGGGCGGGCCGCTCTGGGCCACGTGGGCGACAGCCGCGCCTATCTGGTGAGGGCCGGGCGGATCCGGCAGCTCACCGACGATCACTCGGTGGTTGGGGAGCTGCTGCGCCGCCGGGAGATCAGCCCGGATGCCGCTCGGGAGCACCCGCACCGCCACGTGCTGACCCGGGCTCTGGGGGTGCGTCCCATGGTGGAACCGGACCTCGCGGAGCTGTCCCCCGAGCCCGAGGACGTCTTCGTGCTCTGCTCGGATGGCCTCACCGCCCATCTCGAGGACGACGAGATCGCGGCCCGGGTGGATGCCGAGGCCGACCCCGATGTCTGCGTGGAGTCGCTGGTGGAGACGGCCAACGAGCGGGGCGGCGAGGACAACATCACCGTCCTCGTGCTGCGCTGGGAGAAGAGCTCCGATTAACGTGGCAAGCGCCGACAGGCGCGCGCAGCGAGGCGCAGCCGAGCGAAGCCTGTGGTGGTTCCGGGCTTAGCCCGGAACCGGACCCACAAATGGCAAGCGCCGACAGGCGCGCGCAGCGAGGCAAAGCCGAGCGAAGCCTGTGGTGCCTGCGGGCTCAGCCCG
>JBDLIK010000711.1:0-2454 GCA_039714895.1 Myxococcota bacterium
ATCCCGCACTGCGCTAGGTCTTCGGCGCGCAGCAGGGCTCCGTCGCGCTCGTCCCGGGGGAAGGAGCGGTCGAGCTCCTCCGGCAGCTGGGTCTGCGCCCTGCGCCACAGCTGCAGCCCACCGTCCCCGTCGGACTCCGCCGCGTAGGCCAGCAGCGCCAGGTCCTGCTCGTGGCCGGCGCTCGCCCGGGGCCGATGGCTGCGGGTCACGAACTTCACCCGCTGGGACCCGGCCTGCTCGTCGTCGGCCTCGGCGACGAAGAGCCAGGGCCAGCGGACGGGGTCGAGGTCGGCGGGCTTGACCAGCAGCACCGCTCCTTCGAGCTCCCGGGCAAGCCGGTCCAGCAGCCGTGCAGCCCGCCGCTTGCCGCGGATGGCCTCCACCGCCTCGTTGCTGGCCCGGGAGAGATCGAGGTAGTAGTCGGCGGCCACCGTGAGCACGAGGGCCGTGAGTGCGATGACGGCGAGCATCTCGAGCAGCGTGAAGCCCCCCCGGCGGCGGATTCTCGACCGGCTCACGAGTCGGCTCCGGGGGTGGGCCCTGAGTTCGCGTCTCCTTGCGGGCCCGCCTCGGCCGCGGCCGCGGCGTCCTCCAGCAGGGGGGCGGCGGCGTCCCGGTCGAGGCCGAAGGTGGTGCGCAGGACGGACTGCTCCTCGCTGCCCTCGGTCCAGCTCACCGTCACGTCGATGCGCCGGAGCAGCGAGGTTCCGGGTGCGTTCCCGAACAGGCTCGCCGGCTTCCTTAGCCCTTCGGGCGCCTCGATCAGGAGGGGCAGATCGAAGGGGGTGACCTCGGTGACCACGAGGAACGGCTCGACCTCCTCCTCCCGCCGTCCGGCCTCCGGCGGGACGCCTGCCGAGAGCTCCACCTCGAGGCTCGTCAAGGTCCGGTCCGCGAGGAGCGAGGCGTCGAGTCGCCGTGTGCTCTCGCCCTCCGCCCGCAGCCCCTGGAGCGCGACGCCCGCCAGGACCGTGTAGAGGAGCCCCAGCACCGCCACGGCGACGAGCACCTCGAGGAGGGTGAAGCCGGAGCTCGGGGCCCTGGGAAGCGCTTCAGCTCTGCTCATCGAAGATCCGCACCGCGTCCGCCAGGGGCAGCAGCTCCAGGGTCAACGTGGTGCCCTCGGGCAGCGAGAGCAGGATGCGAGCGGGATCGGAGCTGCCGTCGGACTCGAAGGGCAGCTCGAGGACGCCGCGATCGACCACCTCCGAGTCGAGCTCGATGGCCGCTACGAAGACCTCCCCGTCGAGCGCGGTGGCGCGCCCCGAACGGTCGGGCAGCGGCGTGAAGCGATGTCGCTCGCGGGCGGGGGCCGAGAGCGCCACGTGCGGGGCCTCCCGCTCGTCCCCGGCCCGCGGCTCGCCAGCGACCCCCTGCTTGCCCCCGAGGAGGGGCGCCTCGGCGAGCTCGGACTCCCACTCCGTCCAGTAGCGACCGGCGTCGAGGTCGAGGACCAGCTGATGCCGCACGCCGGTCACCACGGAGCGCTCCCGGGCGCGCTCGAGCTCGGTGGCCAGATGACGCGCCTCGTCCCGCAGGGCCTGGCCGGAGAGCGCCGCGAGGTTGGGCAGCGCCAGGCTCGCCACCAGCCCGATCAGCAGCAGCACCGCCAGCATCTCGAGGAGGGTGAACCCGGCCTTTCTCAAGACTCCTCCGCCCAGTTTCCGATGTCGGCATCGGTATCCTCGCCACCGGGCACCCCGTCGGCGCCGAGCGACCACAGGTCGAAGCCGTAGGTGTTGTGGCTGCCGGGACTCTCGTACTGATAGGGCAGGCCCCAGGGGTCCTTGGGGACCACGCCGCCGTGGAGGTAGCCCTCGGCGCGGTAGTTGTAGGGCTCCGGGGCGATGGTCGGGCGCCTCACCAGGGCCTCGATCCCCTGCTCGCTGCTCGGGTAGCGCCCGTTGTCGAGCCGGTAGAAGTCCATCGCCGCCTCGATCTGCTTGATCTGCGTGCTGGCGGTGGTGACCCGGGCGCTGTCGACCTGGGAGAAGACCACCGCCCCCACGATGGTGGTGAGCAGGCCGATGATCAGGACCACGGCCATGATCTCGATGAGCGTGAACCCCGCGGCGCGCCGAGGGACGGATGCCTCGCGTGCATCTCGGAGAACCATGAAACCTCCTCTTACGATGAGACGTTCTCTCATTCGTTGAGACCTCCTCTGGATGAGACCCTCTTCATTCACTGGATGGAGCGGGTGACCTGGAGAAGCGGCGTGAGGGTCGCGAAGATGATGAGCAGCACGATCCCCACCATGAAGAGGATGAGCAGGGGCTCGAGCAGCGCGGTCAGCCGGGTGACGGCCGTCTCCACCTGCTCGTCGTAGGTCTCGGCCACCTTGGAGAGCATCGACTCGAGCTCCCCGCTGCGCTCTCCCACGTCCACCATGTGGACGACCAGCGCCGGGAACTCTCCACTCGCCCGCAGCGGGGCGGCGAGGGTTGCGCCCTC
>JBDLIK010000712.1:0-2452 GCA_039714895.1 Myxococcota bacterium
GCAGCTCTACCGCCATTCGGACATCCGGCCCGAGGACGTGAAGGTGGCCCAGCTCTACGATGCCTTCTCTCCCCTGGTGCTGCTCTCCCTCGAGGGATACGGGCTGTGCGGCCGGGGGGAGGCGCCGGCCTTCAGCGAGGGCGGGGCCCTCGAGCTCGGGGGTCGGCTGCCCGTCAACACCTCGGGTGGCGGGCTCTCCGAGGCCTACGTGCACGGCATGAATCTCGTCCTCGAAGGGGTGCGCCAGGTCCGGGGCACGTCCACCAGCCAGGTGGAGGACGCCGAGACTTGTCTGGTGACCGGGGGCGAAGGCGTGCCCACCAGCGCGGTACTGCTGCGGCGATGAGCGAGGCCAGCCCGCTGCTCCCGGGTTTCGACGAGGACGCCGCGCCCTTCTTCGAGGGAGCCCGGCGGGGTGAGCTCCGGGTGCAGCGCTGCGTCGACACCGGGCGTCTGCTCTTTCCCCCACGCTTTCTCAGCCCTTGGGGCACTCGCCGGGAGCCCGAGTGGGTGCGGCTTTCCGGGCGGGGCACGATCTGGTCGTGGATCGTGCCCCACCCGCCGCTGCTGCCGGGCTTCGCCGAACTCGCTCCCTACAACGTGATCCTGGTGGCGCTGGAGGAGGACCCGCGCATCCGGCTGGTGGGCAACCTGCTGGCTCGCGCCGATGGGCCGATCAACGAGATCGGCCGGGAGCAGCTTCGCATCGGTGCTCCCGTGCAGGCGGTCTTCCAGCGGCTCGGCGAGCAGATCTTTGTACCACGCTGGATTCTCCTATAATTCCGCCCCGAGGAACCGGAGGCGCTCATGGCCGTCGCATATGATCCCTTTGCCGAAGAGGTGATGCGGGACCCGCATCCCGTCTACGCCCGCCTGCGCGTCGAGGCACCCTGCTACCACGTCGAGAAGTGGGATTGCTGGGCGCTATCCCGCTTCGACGACATCTGGGCCGCTTCCATGGACGCCGAAAACTACAGCACCGCCCAGGGCACGACGGCCGCCCATCTCCTCACCAAGATCCAGCCCGTGACCCCCATGCTGAACCTGATGGATCCGCCCCAGCACACCAAGCTGCGGGCGCAGATCCGCAAGTATTTCATGCCCGCGCGCGTGAATGCCCTGCAGCCGCAGATCCAGCAATTCGTCGAGGAGGCCTTCGCCCCGGCGCTGGAGAAGGGCGAGGCCGACCTCTACAACGAGGTCGGTCAGCGCATCTCGGTGAAGGTCGCCTGCCTCGCCAACGGCTTCCCCGTCGAGGACGCCGACATGCTCAACGAGCTGGTGAAGCGCTTCTTCGGCCGGGAGGAAGGCGTAGAGGGCATGACCCAGGATGGTGTCGCGTCCATGATGGAGATGACGGCCTACTTCGCCGAGCTCATCAAGAAGCGCCGCGACAACCCCTCGAAGGACGGAAGTGCCGTGGACACGGTGCTGCAAATCGAGCTCGATGGCCGGAAAATGAGCGACGAAGAGGCCGGCTCCCACCTCTCCATGTTCCTGATCGGGGGCGCCGAGACCTTTCCCAAGGTGCTGAGCAGTGCCGTCTACCTGCTCTACAAGCACCCGGACCAGCGCGCTGAGTGCGCGAAGGATCCCAGCCTGCTACCCGACGCCTTCACCGAGGTCCTGCGCCACGACATGCCGACGCAGTTCCTGTGCCGCACCCTGCGAGCCGACGTGGCGCTCCACGGAGAGACGATGCGCAAGGGTCGGCCGGTGCTGTTCCTGTATCCCTCGGCCAACCGGGATGAGAGCGAGTTCGAGAACCCGGACGTCTTCGACATCCACCGCCGGCCGCCGCGCATCCTCTCCTTCGGTCACGGCATCCACGCCTGCATCGGGGCGCACTTCGCCCGCATGGAGGGCAAGCTCTCCCTCGAGCACCTGCTGGGCCACGCGCCGGAGTACGAGATCGACGAGTCCGGTCTGGAGCGCATCCGTACGGAGTTCGTGCAGGGCTGGGCGACCATGCCCGCCCGCCTGACGGCTTGACCTCCAGGCACTCGCTATATTCGAACCCCATGAGCGTCGAGATGAATGGGATCGCTCACATCCAGCTCACCGTGAGAGATCCGGACCGCTGCATCCCCTTTTGGGAGGAGCTCTGCCACTTCCTCGAGATGAAGACCCTCATCAAGGCTGAGGGCGTCGTCTACTGCATCGGCAGCCGTACCGGGATCCTCGTCCGGGGCGCCCCGGCCGAGAAGCGCGACCTCCCCTTCGACCAGGATCGCCCGGGTCTCCACCATCTCTGTCTTCGCGCGCGGCGCCGGGAGGACGTGGACGCGGTCCATCGCTTCGCCGCCGAGAAGCTCCAGGCAGGGATCATCCATCCGCCCGAGGACGGACCCTTCGCTCCCGGCTACTACTCGGTCCTCTTCGAGGACCCGGACGGCATCCGCATCGAGGTCAACCACGTCCCCGGCCGAGGTCACCTCGACGCGGGAGGACG
>JBDLIK010000713.1:0-2450 GCA_039714895.1 Myxococcota bacterium
GCGCGGGATCCCGGACAGGAAGGAACGCCCATGCCGTATGTGCTCGTGGAGAAGCCCCGTCCCCACACCACCGTGATCACCCTCAACCGACCCGAGCGGATGAACGCCATGTCCTTCGACGTCGTGGTGCCGCTCCACGACGCGCTCGCGGAGGTTGCGAGCGACAACGACACCTGGGTGGTCGTGCTCACCGGCGCGGGTCGGGGCTTCTGCTCGGGCCTCGACCTCGAGGACCACGGGGCCCCGCCGGGCATCGATGGGCTCCCGGTCTCGCGCATCGCCATCCGGGCCATGCACGTGATGGCGGATCTGATCCCCACCCTCCGCAACCTGCCGCAGCCGGTGATCGCCGCCATCAACGGCCCCGCCTATGGGGGCGGGATGTGCCTGTGCTTCGGCGCCGACATCCGGCTCGCTTCCCGCTCCGCGACCTTCCGCAACGCCGGCATCACCAACGGCCTGACGGGCACCGAGCTCGGCATCAGCTACCTGCTGCCCCGGCTGATCGGCGCCTCCCGAGCCAACGAGATCATCCTCTCCGGACGCGAGGTCGACGCGGAGGAGGCGGAGCGCATCGGCATGGTCTCCCGCACGGTCCCCGACGCGGAGCTCATGAACACCGCCTTCGAGCTGGCCGACCAGATCTGCGGGTACAGCCCCCATGGGGTCTCCATGACCAAGCGGCTGCTCTGGTCGAACCTGGAGGCGGGGAGCCTGCAGGCCGCCATGGACCTCGAGAACCGCAACCAGCTGCTGGTGCGCCTGACCACCGGGAACCTCGAGGAAGCGGTCCGCGCCCGGCGGGAGGGTCGCAAGCCGGACTTCGTGGACTGACAGCTTGACCTAGAGTCCCCGCATGCGAGACCTCAAGCTCGGCCTCCAGCTCGGATACTGGGGCGCCGCGCCCCCCGCCGACCTGGTCGGCATTGCCCGGGCCGCCGAACGCCTCGGCTACGACTCGGTCTGGACCGCCGAGGCCTGGGGGTCCGACGCCCTCACCCCCCTGGCCTGGATCGGCGCCCACACCACGCGCATTCGCCTGGGAACCTCGGTGATGCAGCTCTCGGCGAGAACCCCCACGGCGACGGCCATGGGGGCGCTGACCCTCGACCACCTGAGTGGCGGAAGGATGATGCTGGGCCTCGGGGTCTCCGGTCCCCAGGTCGTGGAGGGCTGGTACGGCCAGCCGTTCTCGAAGCCCCTGGCCCGCACCCGGGAGTACGTGGACGTGGTGCGTCAGGTCCTGCGACGCGAGGCTCCGGTCTCGAACCCGGGGCCCCACTACCCCCTGCCCTACACCGGCCCCGGCGCCTGGGGACTCGGCAAGCCGCTCCGCTCGATCACACACCCCCTGCGCGCGGACGTGCCCATCCTGCTGGGCGCCGAGGGCCCCAAGAACGTCGCCCTCGCCGCCGAGATCGCCGACGGCTGGCTCCCCCTCTACACCTCGCCCTACCGCCCCGAGGTGTACGCAGACTCCCTGCGCGGAGCGAAGCCGGGCTTCGAGATCGCCCAGATGGTGGTCCTGAACGTGACCGACGACGTGGAGACGGGCCTTGCGCCGGTCAAGGCCATGATCGGCTTCTACATCGGCGGCATGGGCGCGAAGCGGCGCAACTTCCACAAGGAGCTGATGGGTCGCATGGGCTTCGCCGCGGAGGCCGAGAAGATCCAGGCGCTGTTCATGGAGGGCAAGCGAGGCGAGGCCGTGGCGGCGGTGCCGGATGGTTTCGCCGACGAGATCTCGCTGGTGGGACCGCTCGAGCGCATCCGCGAGCGGCTGGACGCCTGGCGGGAGACCCCGGTGACCTCGATCCTGATTGGAACCCAGGACGAGGCCCAGCTGGCCACGGCGGCCGAGCTCGTCCTCTCATGACCGACAACCGGGTCTCCGGCTCCCTCGTGGCTCGCGAAGGGCGGACCTGCGCGGCCCTCACCAGGTTCCGCTGCTCGGCATCGACGCCCAGGGCTCCCGGGGCGGCAGGGACTTCCCCTTCTGGAGCAGCTCGACGGAGATCCCGTCGGGCGAGCGCACGAAGGCCATGCGCCCGTCTCGCGGTGGGCGGTGGATGGTGACCCCCGCATCCATGAGCCGCTGGCACAGGGCATAGATGTCGTCCACCGCATAGGCGAGGTGGCCGAAGTTCCGTCCGCCCCCGAGCTCTTCGGGATCCCAGTTGTGGGTGAGCTCCACCTGGGCATCGGGGTTCTCCGGCGCCCCCAGGAAGACGAGCGTGAAGCGTCCCGCCTCGACGTCGACGCGGCGCATCTCCTTCAACCCGAGCTTGTCGCAGAAGAAGTCCAGGGAGGCCTCGAGGTCGTTGACGCGGACCATGGTGTGCAGGTAGCGCATGGGTGACCTCCTGGTCGCGATCTCGCGCCACACCCTTAGCCCGGGCCGGCCCTGCAGCGCCACCAGGGAGTTCGAAACGCCGCGCGCCGCGATTCCT
>JBDLIK010000714.1:0-2449 GCA_039714895.1 Myxococcota bacterium
CGCCGTGCTCTGGACGTCGGGCACCACCGGGCGCGCCAAGGGGGTGATGCAGAGCCACAACGCGTGGATCCGCGGCGCCGTCAGCGGCGCCGACAACAGCGGCGTGCGCTCGGGAGACCGCATGTACTGCTGCCTCCCCATGTACAACTCCGCAGCCTGGGTGGCCTGTGTCTATCGTGCGCTGGTCACCGGTCTGACCGTGGCCATCGATCCGGAGTTCTCGGCGAGCCGCTTCTGGGAGCGCACCCGCTTCTACGGGGCCACCCAGGCCTTCACCCTCGGCGCCATGCACATGTTCCTCTGGAAGGCGCCGCCCCGGGCCGACGACGCCGACAATCCCGTGCGGCACGCCACGATGATCCCCATGCCGGACGAGGTTCGGGAGCCCTTCATGCGGCGCTTCGGCCTCGAGACCCTCGACCAGGGGTACGGCCAGAGCGAGGTGATGGGCCTGCTCCACCGCAGGGACGACGGCAAGCCGCCGAAGCCGGGCTCCCTGGGACAGCCGGTGGGGGGCATCGAGCTGCAGCTGCTCGACGAAGCGGACCGGGAGGTCGCGCCGGGGGCGGTGGGCGAGTTCTGCGTGCGTCCGACGGAGCCCCACGTGATCTTCAACGGCTACTTCCACGCACCCGAAGCCACCCTCGAGGCCTTCCGGAACCTCTGGTACCACACCGGAGACCTGGGCCGGCGGGACGCCGATGGGGACTGGTTCTTCGTCGATCGCAAGGCAGACTTCATGCGCTACAAGGGCCGCAATGTCTCCTCCTTCGCCGTGGAGGCCGCGGTGGGCGCGCACCCCTCGGTGGCCGAGTGCGCCGCTCATGGGGTGACGTCCGAGGAGCTGGCCTCCGAGGCGGAGATCAAGGTGTGCGTCGTCCTCCAGCCCGACCAGGAGCTGGGCCCCGAGGAGCTGGTGCGCTTCGTAAACGAGCACGCGCCTCACTTCTTCGTGCCCCGTTACGTCGAGTTCCTGGAGTCCCTTCCGCACACGCCCACGGGACGGGTGCAGAAGTTCAAGCTCCGCGAGCGGGGGCTGACCCCGGAGACCTGGGATCGGGTGCGCGCCGGCGTGACGATCGAGCGGTAGCGGGCCTTGCTGGCCGAGGCAGGCGTGCTCGCAGATCGCCACGAAGGCGTCGCTCTCGCTCACCGGGACCCCCCGCAAGCGCTCGAGGCGGCGCTGCACCGAGGCCAGGGTGGCGCGGAAGAGCCGCGCCACGTCGCGCGGAGCCGAGATCCAGAAGGGGGCAGTCCTTCCGGGAACCGTGGGGCGCGCACCCGTTTGCGGCTCGGCGCGCGGGTCGAGCGGGAGCGGCGCGAGCTCCCCCGTCGCGAGAGCGTGGTCGACCTCGTCCTCCAGACGGCGAACGCTCACGCGCCGGGCCCGCGCCACCCAGGCCGCGCCATGGGGCTCGGCCTCGTCGAGGAGCAGCAGGGCCACGAGCACGTGGGCCCGCACCCAGGCGTCACTGCCTCCGGCCGCGGGGCCGGTTGCAGCGCCGCCGGCCTCGAGCGAGCGCGCATCCACGCGCCGCACCTCGCGCGCGAGCGCACGGGCGGTCAGCTGGGAAGCCCGCTCGAGCCAGGCGGCTTCGTCCTCGGCCGTCGCCACCCGGGCGACCAGCCGCAGCTGGGTCCAGGAGAGCTGGACCGACACTCCCGAAGCCCGTATCCGGAGAGTTCGCGCCCTGGCCCGGGACGCACCGATGGTTGCAGCGGAGAATGGGGAGGCCCGCGAGGAGCAGCGCGAGGAGGAGTTGTCGCATCCCGCGTTCCGGGTCGGGCCACGTCGTGCCCTGACTGGCGGATCGACCCGCTCGCCGGTTCGGCTCGTGACGTGGATCGCAGAATCCGGGGGGCGGGTCAGGGGCGCAGGCCGCGCTCCAGCCTCCGCCAGGATCAGCGCCTCGTAGGATTCGAAGAGCGCCTAGTCCTTCTTCGCCATGGATTCCTTCTCCACTCGGAGCCTGGAACCCTCTCTTGGATCAGCGACCCAAGTGTTCAAACTCGGCTGACGACTCACAAGCAGGGCCGGTGAACCAGGACGCACCTCCCCTGGGAAGTCCCGCGCCCGGAGCTGATCACCGAATCTCGTAGAGTCGCCGAGCGGCCCAGCGCGGCTCCGCCTGGACCCCGTATCATGGGTGCGAGTGTGACGTCTCGCAGCCTGCTCCTCGCGTTCTCGGTGCAGTGCCTCACCTGGGGTGGGGTCGCCGCGCTACGCCCGGTGGACGGAGACGAGGGCTACTACCTGATGGCCGCCCGGCTGGTGCTCGAGGGCGGAGTTCCCTATCGCGACTTCTTCTTCCCGCAGATGCCGCTGCTTCCCTACGTCTACGCGGCGTGGCTGGAGCTCCTGGGAGCCAGCTGGTACGCGGGCCGGGCGCTCTCGGTCCTGCTCGCCGCGACGCTGGGCTGCCTGCTCTTCCGCCACGTCCTACGCGTC
>JBDLIK010000715.1:0-2445 GCA_039714895.1 Myxococcota bacterium
TCGGCTTCGAAGTGGCGGCGCTGCTGCTCTCCGAGGAGGCTCGGGGCGGCCTGGTGTGCGCACGCTCGACGGCCGCCCAGCTCGACCCGCCGGGCGTCCTGGTGATCCGCAGCAAGGACGAGCCTCGGCTGTTCCGGCGCCTGCGCGCCGGAGAGGCCCAGGCGCTGGTGCCGGGCGCGAGCTCGGGGGCGACCGAACGCCTGCTGGGAGCCGCCGGCGGCCAGATGCTGGTGGTGCCCCTGCTTGCCAAGGGCGGACTGCTCGGCGCGCTCGCCGTGGGCCACCGGGGTCGGGCCTTCTCGGCCGGGGATCGCACGCTGCTCGAGGGCATCGCCAGCCAGGCTGCCATCGCGGTCGGCAACGCCCGCCTGGTGGAAGACCTGCGCCGCTCCCGACTCCAGGTGCGTCGCGCCGAGCGGCTCGGCACGCTGGGCACCCTGGCCGCGGGCCTGGCCCACGAGATCAACAACCCGTTGGTCTCCATCCACACCTTCCTCTCCCTCGTCCCCGGCAAGCGGGGCGAGGACGACCCGCAGTTCTGGGGTCACTACCATCAGCTCGCCTGCTCCGAGGTGGAGCGCATCCGCGGCCTGGTGGCGACCATGTTCCGCCTCGGACGAGGGGGCGCGGAGCCCGCGCTGAAGACGCCCTGCCAGCTCGTGGACCTCGCCAGCGAGGTGACGACGCTGCTTTCCCGGGAGGCCCAGGCCGAGGGGCTGGAGCTCTCGGTCGAGGCCGACGGCAACCCCCCGAAGGTGATGGCCGTGCGGGAGCAGCTCCAGCAGGTCGTGCTGAACCTGGTGCTCAATGCCCTGCACGCCACGCCCCGGGGCGGGCGGGTCGTCGTGCACGTGCGGCCGGCGGGAGGGGGTGCCTGCCTGGAGGTGGCGGACAACGGTCCCGGGGTCCCCGCGGAGGACCTGGAGCGGATCTTCGACCCCTTCTACACCACCAAGGATCCGGACCAGGGCACCGGCCTCGGCCTGATGATCTGCCATGGCATCGTCGAGGACCACGGCGGCGGCATCGAGGTGGAGAGCCGTGAAGGGGAGGGCACTCGATTCCGGGTCACGCTGCCGGGGCGGGTGGCTTGTGTCACGTCCAGTTGACCCCTCCACCGCCGAATGGTAGACGAGTCGAGTATCTGGCCGGGGCGTTGCTCCTCGTTCCACCGGGAGTTCCATGGTTGTGCAGATCCGCTCCCTGATCGCTGCGTGTGCACTCCTCGGAGCCGGGCTCGCGTTCGCGCCCGCCGCGGGCGCCTCGGGCGTGCGGGTGGCCGTACTCCCCGTCGTCGTCCACGCCGAGGGACCCGAGGAGTATCTGCGCGACGGGCTGGCCGCAATGCTCGCCTCCCGGCTGGGACTGCAAGAGGGCGTGGAGGCGGTGCCGATCGAGGACGCCAGCCGCGCCACGGTGGAGGTGGAGACCGCTCGCGAGATCGGCCAGAGCGTTGCGGCGGACTTCGTGCTGTTCGGCTCCTTCACCCACTTCGGAGCGGGGGCGAGCCTCGACCTGTCGGTGGCGTCTGTCTCGGAGACGAGCGCGGCTCCGCCCCGCGAGATCTTCGTCCACTCGGGAACGCTGGGAGAGATCATCCCCCGCCTCTCGGACCTCGCCCAGAAGGTGGGGCGCTACGTCCTCGACCCGACGGCCACTCCGGCGGTCTCCGCTGCGCCCCCTCCGGCAGCCAGCTCGGACTTCCAGGATGCGCTCTCCGAGCTGGACTCCCTGGTCGACCGGGTGAGCGAGCTGGAGCGCGAGGTCTTCGTGCCCCCCGTGACGATTCCCGAAGAGGACCTGCGTGCGGGTGACGGCGGCACGGAAGAGCTCCCCGAGGCCTCCGAGCCCAGGCCGGAGTAAACTTCCGCGTTCCCGGCCCGGACGCTCCTTGGGTCCGGCTCCTACCTGGGCCTTCGACTGACACCTGCGCACCCCCTTGATAGGCACTTGCCGTAGTGTGTATTGGTGTGTATAGTTCTGATCGTGGACAGCAGAGAGGTCCTCAAGAGGCTGAAGAAGGATGGGTGGTACAAGGTGGGGCAGAGCGGTGACCATCTGCAGTTCAAGCACGACGAGGTTCAGGTTTCGGCGATGAAGATCTGTTCGGAAAGATCCTGGATCAAACGGTGGCCGTCCAGGACCAGGATCACCTGACCATCATCAGCCTGTCCAAGCCGGCGCAACTGGCGGACAGGAGTAGATTTCTGCTGGGCCAGACGTCCGTCAATCCCGCTCTAGCGATCGTGGAACAAGTCAGACTACTGGAAAGTACGGGAGCCCATGTGGCCGGCATTCCCTGCAATACGGCGCATGCGCCGCCGATCATGGACATGATCGCCGGGGAGCTGTCTGCTTCCGGCAGTCGTTTACGCCTGCTGCACATGATCAATGAAGTAGGTCATATGCTGCAGCGCCACTATCCTTCCGTACAAACCGTCGGCC
>JBDLIK010000716.1:0-2444 GCA_039714895.1 Myxococcota bacterium
TCGAGCTCGCGGAGCAGGTGGCGGCGGGCGAGCTGCCGGAGCCGAGAGAGATCTTCGTGGCCGTCGGCAGCGGAGGGACCCTCGCCGGCCTCGCCCTCGGCCTGCGGCTCGCCGGCCTCGGCAGCCGGCTGGTCGGCGTGCTGGTGACCGACATCGTCCCCCCGCGCCCCGCCACCCTGGCCCGGGCCGCCCGGCGTAGCCTCTCGCTGCTCCGGCGTGCGGATCCCACGCTGCCCGAGGTCCAGGTTCCCGAGTCGGCCTTCAGCCTGGCCCGGGACCGCCTGGGCGCCGGCTACGGGGCCACCACCCCCGAGGCCGAGGCCGCGGTGGCGCGGGCGGCGCAGGTGGGGATCACGCTCGAGACGACTTACACTGGAAAGTGTCTAGCGGAGATCCTGGAGCGGGAAGGCCGGGGAAGCCTCGCAGAGGGGCCCATCCTCTTCTGGAACACCCACAACGCCGTCGACGTCTCCCGGACGGCTCCCTACCCGGCCAGCGTCGAACGGCTGCCGAGATCCATCGCGCGTCTGCTGGCGGTGGATGCGGAAGCTCCGGTAGCGTCGGGTCCCGCTAGATGAGACCGCTCCGCGAGCTCGCGACCACCCGCCGGGGCTTCCTGCGCCTGGCCGGCGCCGCCGCCTCCCTCTCGGCCCTGGGCCAGCTTCGGGCGATCCCCGCCGCCGCGGCGGACGTGCCGGCGGGCGAGACCTTCCTCTCCGCGTCCGAGCGCGAGATTCTGACCCAGGTGGTGGAACGACTCGTTGCCAGTGATGCGCCCGACGCTCCCGCGGTGCGCGAGACGCGCACCGTCGACACCATCGAGAACGTCTGCCGCGGACTCGACGCAGCTGTGGTCCGGCCGGTTCCCTGGCTGCTGCGGCTGGTGGAGTACGGACCGATCCTCTTCGACTGGACGCCGAGCCGCTTCACGAAGCTGCCGCCCGAGAGCCAGGATGCAGCGCTGCGCAGCTGGATGGACAGCCGCCTCGCCCTGCGGCGACAGGGCTTCCAGGCGCTGCGCAACCTCGCCTTCCTCGGCTACTACACCCAGCCCGAGACCTGGCCCGGCGTAGGCTACGCCGGGCCCTTGCTCCCGCCCCAGGGACCCACGCCGTGATCACCGACCTGCTCGAGCGCGGCGGCGACCTCGTCACCCACGCCGAGGTCTGCGTGATCGGCTCGGGGGGCGGCGGTGCCGTCGCAGCCGCCGAGCTCGCCCGCGGCGGCCGCTCGGTGGTGGTGCTCGAGCAGGGCCACCACTGGACGGCCCGCGACTTCACCCAGCGCGAAGACGAGATGCTGCCTCGGCTCTTCGAGGAAGCCGGCATGCGGCAGACGGTGGATGGAAGCGTGAGCGTGCTGCAGGGCCGCTGTGTCGGCGGCTCGACGGTGCACAACCTCTGCTACGCGTTCCGCACCCCGCCCGCCATCTTGCGAATGTGGAGGGAGGAGCACGACCTCGCGGCGCTGACCCCGGAGTCGCTGGCGGCATCCTTCGACCGGGTGGAGAAGCGGCTCAAGGTCAAGCCCATCCGCGAGAACGAGGTGAATCCCTGGAACCGGCGGGTGCGCACCGGCGCCGAGAAGCTCGGCTACTCGGGCTTCGTGACCCGACACAACCGTGAAAACTGCGTTCAGGCCGGCTACTGCCTGCTGGGCTGCTCCTACGACGCCAAGCAGTCGATGCTGGTCACCTACGTGCCCGCCGCCGTGGCGGCCGGGGCTCGGGTCTTCGCCCACGCCCGGGTGGAGCGGATCGAGACCCAGGGGGGCCGGGTGCATCGGGTCCTCGGCCACGCGACCGACGATCGTGGAGAGGTTCATGGCAGCCTCGAGGTGACCGCTCGCGTGGTGGTGCTGGCGGCCGGGGCCGTGGGCTCTCCGGACCTGCTGCAGCGAAGCGGGCTCGGGGGAGAGGCGGTGGGGCAGCATCTGCATCTCCACCCTTCGGTGATCTGCTCCGGGATCTTCGACGAGGAGCTCCACGCCTACCGGGGCATCCCCCAGAGCTACTACGTGGACGAGTTCATCGACCTCGAGCGAGATCCCCACCGGGGCTACGTCCTGATGCCGATTGCGGGCTTCCCCGCCCTGACCGCGGCGAACCTCCCCGGGTTCGGCCGCGAGCACTCGCGCCTCATGCAGAGCTACGCCCGCATGGGGGGGTTGCTGGTGCTGCTCCACGATCGCAGCGAGGGGAGCGTCTCACCGGGATCTCTATCGAGGCCCGCCATCTCCTACGAGCTCGACGCCGACGACCGTCGGCAGCTCGCCGAGGGCCTGGCGCACTGCGCGCGCGTGCTCTTCGCCGCCGGCGCCCGGCAGGTGCTGGTGCCCTATCTCGAGCGGCCGTTGCTCCTCGAGCCCGGCGACGGTCTCGGCGAGATCGAGCGCCGGGGCGTCGTGCAGGGGCGCATTCCCATCGCATCGACCCACCCCCAGTC
>JBDLIK010000717.1:0-2439 GCA_039714895.1 Myxococcota bacterium
CTCGATGGTCTTGTGACTGAAACGGACGGTGTGGCCCGTGGTCGGATGTGGCCACGGGCGTGCGGCGAGTGAAGCGATGGCTGCCGACAGCTCGCCGGGCTTCGGTGGTGAGCTGAGCAGCGGTGCGATGATGCCGAACCGAAAACGCGCCCACCTCAGACGCGCCGTCGTGCTGTGGTCGTCTGCCATCGGGGTCCCGTCCGGCGACGGGGTCCCGCCCGGGGGCGCCTCGCCGGTGACAAACACCGTATGCAACGCGCCGAACAGACGCCCGCGACATCTTTTGCGTGAGTCAGCCGAGCGCGCCGGGCAGGCCGATCTCCCTCACAAAACGCGATCCCTGCGGCACCGACGACGTCGTCGCCGGCGCCATGAGGCGCGCGACCTGCAGGCACACTTCGCCGACGGCCACCGGGCCGTGGCGACAAAGCTCATCACCGACCCGGACGACGAGCGAACGCGGAAGGTCGGTGTCGGCTGGAGCTGGGGGTACGAATCGCGCACGCAGCTCGGCCCAGGTCGGGCTGTCTGCGAACGGGCCGCGCCACCAGGCGCCCCAGCGGCGCAGGGTCCAGCTGGGCACGCCCGTCGCGGCGCACGCTTGGCCGATCGACGACAGCAGCTGGGCCACTACGGCTGCCAGGACCACCACGACTCCGAGATACACCCGCCGTCCCGCAAACCGCAGCGACGGGGGCAAGGCTCGCTTCCGGCACCCCTGCGCCCCGCAGCACAGCGAGTGCCGCAGCGCGTACCCCTCGCCCGCCGCCGCCCAAAACCCTCCCCGCGGTTTGCGGCGGTAATTCGCCTGACCCTGCGTGCCAACATCGAGTGAGACACTTCCACCGTGCTATTTAGTGAAGGGCGAGGAAGCAGATCAGCGAGATGACCACCACCATGAACACGACTGAGACCCCTGAGACGGAGGTGTCAGCTAAGGCGAAACGCCGGACATTCACCAAGGAGTACAAGCTCGGGATCCTCGAGAAGACCGACCGATGCAGGGGAGCGGGCGAGGTCGGCAAGCTGCTCCGACGAGAGGGACTCTACTCGTCCCACCTCACGTACTGGCGAGCGCAACGGCAGGAAGGTACCTTGAGGGGGTTGGGCCGCAGGCGAGGACCGAAGAAAACGAGAACGGCGGAGCAGCTCGAGAACGAGAAGCTGCGGCGGGAAGTCGAGCGACTGCGCAGGAAGCTGGTGCACGCCGAGAAGATCATCACGGTCCAAAAAAAACTCTCGGAGGTGCTGGGGATCCAGCTGGAGGACGACAGCGATGCGACCGAGAGCGATTGAAGACCGCGGTCGACGAGCTCGCTCCCGAGGTCGGGGTGACCGATGCCTGCGAAGCCCTGGGTGTGCCCCGGAGCACGGGCTACCGCTGGCTCCGACCGCCGGTCCTCGGACCCCGGCGGCCACGCCCGCGGCCGGCCCGATCGCTCGGAGACGACGAGCGCAAGGAGGTGCTCGACTTGCTGTGCTCCGACCGATTTGTCGACGAGGCACCGACCACCGTGCACGCAAAACTGCTCGACGAGGACCAACGCTATGTGTGCTGTCCCCGGACGATGTACCGCGTCCTGGAGGCGGAGAACGCCACGCGAGAGCGTCGTGCTCAGGTCCGCCACCCGAAGTACAAAAAGCCCGAGCTGCTCGCCACCGGTCCCAACCAGGTGTGGACCTGGGACGTGACCTGGCTGCGTGGCCCCGTGAAATACAAGTACTACCCGCTGTACGTCATCGTCGACCTGTTCAGTCGCTTCAATCCCGGGTGGCTGCTCGCTCACGAGGAGAACGGCGAACTAGCCGCCAAGCTCATCCGCGAGACCTGCGAACGCCAGGGCATCGATCCCGGCACCCTGAAGCTGCACGCCGACCGCGGCCCCGTGCCCAGGGGCAAGACCGTCAAGCAGCTGCTCGTCGATCTCGACGTCACGCCGTCGTTCAGCCGTCCCCGCGTCAGCAACGACAACCCCTTCTCCGAGGCCGAATTTCGCACCATGAAGTACCGGCCCGAGTACCCCGACCGCTTCGACGGTTACGATCACGCCCGCGACTTCTGCAGCCAGTTTTTCCCCTGGTACAACGACGACCATCGCCACTCGGGGCTCGCCTACTTCACCCCGGCCGACGTCCACTACGGTCGCGTCCCCGACATCCTCGCTCGACGCCAGGCCGTCATGGACCAAGCCTTTGCTCGAACCCCAGGGCGCTTTCCCGGCGGTGCCCCCTCCGTGCCCGCGCCGCCCAAAGCCGTCTGGATCAACCCACCCGAAAACCGTGCCGAGATCGAACTCGGCCTACACTAAACCCTCAAAAAAGTGTCCCATTTTCGTTGACATGTACCGGATCTCGGCCTAGGGGTCTTCCGACAGGGTGACGTCTTGATACGACCCATCGACGTACTCCCCTACTTCGATGAAGGCCGGGTCGATATCG
>JBDLIK010000718.1:0-2434 GCA_039714895.1 Myxococcota bacterium
AGTCCGATCGTTGGCGTTCTTCCCCCGATCGTCTGCGGATCTCTGGCGGTGTGGGGCCTACGAAGTGGAGTCCGCACCGCCTAGAATAGCAAGGGCCGCAGCTGACCAGGACCCAGCGCCTTCCACATGGCTTCGGCATAATGGGCAGACCGGCGACGCTGGCGGCCCGCCCTGTCGACCCGGCGGTTACGCGCCGTGTCCAGTCAAGCGGAAACAGGGATGACGCCTTGACTCCGGCCCTGGCCAAGGATGTTCCGCTATCAGCCGGCACCTATGTGCTGATCCTTCAGGTTTCTTCAAGTCGCAGGGCCCGAATCGGCGCGCTGGGAAGCATCGATCTCGCGCCCGGCTTCTACGCCTATGTGGGTAGCGCCCGCGGACCGGGCGGGTTGGCAGCGCGCGTCGCGCATCACCGGCGGCGATCTGCCTCGCCGCATTGGCACATCGACTATCTGCGTCGCCATGCGAGCCTCCGCGAGGTCTGGCTCACTGCCAGCCGGAGCCACCTGGAGCACTGCTGGGCGCAGGCCCTGGCGAGCGCTTCCCACACCCGTATTCCCCTCGAGCGGTTTGGCGCGAGCGACTGCAGCTGTGCCTCTCACCTGTTCCGCCTCCACGCGCGGCATCACCTATCGCGCTTCCGGAGCCGCCTCTTGGATGCGAGCCTCTCCGCTTCTGGGGGTTCCAGAGAGATCGTGCGGTGGGTTGCCGGCTAACAAGATGGGATGAGAAGGCCAGCCTCCTGTACCGCAGTACCGTGAAGGTCTGCAAATAATGCGGGCTCACCACCGAAGTGGGTCCCAAACAGGAGGCTGGCATGAGCAAGCGTATCACGACGGATGGCGGGCTGACGATCGGCCTGGACCTCGGGGATGGGTTCACCGAAGGTCGCGTGCTGGACGCATCGGGGGAGATCGTGGAGGCGTTCCGAGTTCGGACGACGGAGCCCGCACTGTCTTCGCGGCTATCGAGCTTCGCGTCTTGCCGGGTGGTTCTCGAGGTGGGGACGCATTCCCCGTGGGTGAGCCGTGTGGTGGAACGCGAGGGGCACGAGGCCATCGTGGCGAACCCGCGTCGCGTGCGGCTGATCGCGGAGAACGACTCGAAGAGCGACGGCGTGGACGCGGAGCTGCTGGCCCGCTTGGGCCGGGTCGACCCTTCGTTGCTGAAGCCGATCGTTCACCGCGGGGAGCAAGCCCAGCGGGACCGGATCCTGATCCAAGTGCGGGATGGGTTCGTGCGGGCTCGGACGCAGCTGGTGAACCAGGTGCGAGGCTTCGCCAAGGCCCTCGGGGCTCGCGTGCCTTCGAGCTCGACGGAGGCCTTCCCGAAGCGGGTGCGCGCTACGACGCCCTTGGATCTGTTTCCCGGGCTCGAGACGCTCCTCGACACGATCGAGCAACTGACGGCGACGATTCGGGAGATGGATCGCGAGGTGGAGCGACTGTGCCGAGAGCGGTATCCGGAGACGAAGCTCCTTCGCCAGGTCCCGGGCGTGGGCCCGATTACGGCGCTCTACTACGTGCTGACGATCGAGGATCCGAGTCGCTTCACGAAGAGCCGGTCCGTGGGGGCGTACGTGGGACTTCGACCGAAGCAGCGCGACTCGGGCGAGCAGCAGCCGCAGCTGCGGATCACGAAGGCCGGTGACGCCCTGCTGCGGCGTCTTCTGGTGAGCGCGGCCCACTACGTCCTCGGGCCCTTCGGTCCGGATACGGACCTGCGACGAGCCGGGCTTCGGATGGCGGAGCGCGGGGGGAGCGCCGCGAAGAAGCGCGCGATCGTGGCGATCGCGAGGCGGCTGGCCGTCCTGCTGCACCGGCTGTGGGTGACGGGCGCCGTGTACGAGCCGCTGCGCCTGGAAGCCCAGCGTGCCGCGTAGGTAAGCGATGAATGAACAACCCCGTGTCCGGGTGACTGCGTTGTAGCGCCGGACCCTTCGCAAGAAGAGGTCGATAACAAGATTGCAGCACCCGACCCCCAAGGACCTCAGTGTGCACCGACCTCCAGGAGCGAGGTCATCGAGAGTGCGGATGGAAGCCTGGTGGTTCGTTCGACGGGGGCGCGGAAAGGAGGGTCGCCACGGCGACCGGAAGAAGCGGGACATCGAGACTTGACGGGGCTGGCCTTCTCATGGAAGGCGCTGCAGCTGACACGGCCTCAGCTCGCCGCGGCGGGCGTGGTAGCCTCAGAGGCATCGGAACCGGGCGCCTCAGCGCAGGCCCACGGCGGGCCGCGCAGCTGAGCGCCTGAGCCGTTAGGCAGCACCGGTGGTGCTTCTCGAGCATCTTCCGTGCGCTATACTGGTGCGGTGCGGCTAGCTACCGGCAAGGTCGTTGAGGGCAAGGTGGTCCTCGAAGGCGAACCTCTCCCCGAGGGCGCGTTCGTCACGGTGCTTGTGGGTGACGGCGAGGAGACGTTCGAACTCACCTCG
>JBDLIK010000719.1:0-2434 GCA_039714895.1 Myxococcota bacterium
TGGGAGCAGCTGCTCGAGCGCGAGGCGGTGATCTGCGGCGAACCCGACTACGTGGCCGAGAGGCTCCACGCGCACCAGCAGGTCTACGGCTTCACCGATGTCCTCTGCTGGACCCGGCTCGTTGAGCTCGACCATCGACAGGTCCTGCGTTCGATGGCCCTGATGCAGGACAAGGTGATCCCCAAGCTGCGGGACAGCGCTCCTCCCCCGCCCCCCGAGGTGTAGCCAGCTCGGATCGGAGCCAGCCGGAGGGACCGCGTGGGTCCGTGCCCGAGGCCAGCCGTGTCGTCGAAGGGCCCGTCGAGCGGGCGCCGCCCCCTCCTGCGGCGCGGAATCCGGCCCAGCACCACCCGGACGGTCGCTGCCCTCTGGGCGAAGTCGTTGCTCAACGCGGCGCTCTTCTTCGCGATCTTCATGGTGGTGCTTCCGTGGGGCGCTCACCGGCTGCTGTCCGCTACGATCCCGCTGCCCCTGACGCTGAGGGCCGGTGGAGGCGGGACTCTCTTCTTCGCCGGAATCGCAGTCTGGCTCTGGGGTCTCGACGTCTTCAGTCGTCGCGGGAAGGGGACGCCCTTCCCACTGGACGCGCCCCGCAACCTGGCCACGAGCGGTCCCTTCGAGTGGGTCCGGAATCCCATCATGGCCGCCGAGCTTGCGGTGATCTGGGCGGTGGCGCTCTCCTCCGGGAGCGCTGGGGTGGCGGTCTACGCCATGCTGGCGACCGCGGCCGGGCATCTCGTCGTCGTGCGGATCGAGGAGCCGGAGCTCCGCGAGCGCTTCGGCGAGACCTACGACGCCTACTGCCGGAAGGTCCCGCGCTGGCTGCCGTGGACCCTTCCACGGGCCGTGCGCTGAACCCGAGCGAGAACCTCGTGCTCGGCTCTGCCGTATGACGTCCGTCATACCCTCGGCTCGGAAAGTGGTTGAGGTTCTGTTGCCCCTTTCGGAACGGCGTTCCCGAGGCGGCCTGACGGGCGGAGGCAACATGTCGCTCGAAGAGATCCTCACTCCGATCCGAACCCTGTGGAGGTTCGACTACGATTCGAACGTGAAGGCGCTTCGCGACCTCTATGAGGTGGCCAAGAAGCAGCAGTGGAACGCCGCCGAAGACGTCCCCTGGGAGCTCGAGATCGAGGCAGAGGGAGACATCCTGGACCCGCGTCAGGACCCGCTTCGCCAGTTCGATTTCTTCAAGGCGCTCCCGGAGGCGAAGCAGAAGGAGATCGCGATCCGGCGCGCGGCTTGGACGCTCTCGCAGTTCCTGCACGGTGAGCAGGGCGCGCTCCTGTGCTGCGGGCAGCTCGTCGAGGCGGTCCCGGACATCGATGGGAAGCTCTATGCGGCGACGCAGGTGGTCGACGAAGCGCGGCACGTAGAGGTCTTCCATCGCTACATCCAGAGGCTGGACCGGGTCTATCCCATCAGTCCGGCTCTCCAGGGAGTGATCAACGCGATCCTGAAGGCGGACCTCTGGCAGATGAAGTGCGTCGGCATGCAGGTCATCGTCGAGGGGCTCGCGATGGGAGCGTTCAAGATCATGAAAGAGGGCACCCGCGACGAGCTGCTGAAGCAGATCGTCACGCTCACCGCCCGCGACGAGGCGCGCCACGTCTCCTACGGCCTCATTTACATGAAGGAAGAGCTCCCCCGCATGCCCGACCCCGAGCGGGAGCAAATCGAGGACTTCGCGTACTCCGCAGTCAAGGCCCTGGCCAGCCCCGGAGCGGGAGCGCGTGGCGGTCCGCAGCAGATGGCGGTGTTTCAGGAAGCCGGAGTGGACCTGGAAGAGGCCAGGCGTGAGCTCGCCACGAAGTGGGGCGACCCGGTGTTTCGGGCGCAGCAACCGAACGCCTTTCGCGACTACGTCCTGCCGCAGCTGGGGCGTCTGGGGATCATCACGGAGCGCACCGCTCCCAAGTACCGGGAGCTGGGCTTCGAGCTCTGACCGGAGCTGGGGCCAGCTCGGAACTCGGCCGGTAGGACGCCGGTCAACCTTCGAGGTTTTACGGAAGTTTCACGCGTGCTCCCTCCCGTCGACACCGTCCGGTCCTACCTTCTGGGGGCCGAGCCGCAAGGTTCTGCGAACGAGGAGCCCAGCATGGCGTTGTCGATGGAGTCCGTTCCGACGCAGGAGACTGCGCCGGTTTACGCCGATGGGCTAGGTGTGGGACCCAAGGACGTTGTTTACACGGCCCGATCCACCTGTGGGGCACGAGGCCCTCGAAGCCGGCCTTCGAAGGCTGGGCGGAAGTCAAGCGCAGCCTCCACGGGCATCCGTCGTGGGGTACCCCGGCGCTGCGTCAGCAGTGCGACGGGGGGCTCCGAGGCCCAGAGCGGCCGACGGAGCATCGCAGCGAGCCATGGAGCCCAGTCTTCGAAGGCCGGCTTCGAGCTCCCGCAGAGTCGAAGCTCCTGAGCCCTCACGTGTGAACAA
>JBDLIK010000720.1:0-2425 GCA_039714895.1 Myxococcota bacterium
ATCCGCTGGATGGCCTGGGGGTAGACGACGCTGGCCAGACCCAGCAGAACGATGGTGCTCGCCCAGTTGGCGCGTTCCTGGGAATCCGGCACCCGCGCTGCGTCCGGACGCACCTCCAGCACCGCCTGGCCCAGCTCGCCGATCCCGCCGGCCTCCGCCAGCAGCCAGCCGAGCAGTGCGGCGAGGCCCACCAGCATCAGCAGACCCTGGACGGCGTCGGTCCAGGCGACGGCGCGCATGCCACCGAGGGTCTCGTAGAAGAGGATCATCGCCGCCAGCAGGACGACCCCCGCCTCGTAGGGGACGATCCCGCCGGTCACCGTGTCCGCCATCTCTCCCATGGCCTTGAGCTGAGCGAAGAGGAAGTTCGCCAGAGCGAGCACCATGAGAGCGGCCACCAGCGCCCGGAGGGCGCCGCCCCAGCGCTCGTGACCGAAGCGATGGCGCACCCAATCGCCCGGGGTGACGAAGCCGCGGCTCGCGGCGATGGGCCGCAGCTTCGGCACCAGCAGGTGGAAGACCACGATGATGGAGATCATGAACCCCGTGGCCATGATCCACGAGAAGCCCCGCCGATAGGCCTCGCCCGGATAGCCCAGCAGCGAGTTGCCGCTGTAGGCGGTCGCGTAGAGGGTGAGGAAGAGGACGAAGACCCCGAGCTCGCGGCCGGCCAGGAAGTGATCCGAAGGGCTCGCATCGCGCCGGGCGCGCCGGGCAATCTCGGCCACTGCGACCAGCGCAGCGAGGTAGAGCGCCAGGGCCACCACGCCTTGGGCCTCGAAGCTCATGACTCCGGGCCCTCACCGGGGGCCGCATCCGGGACCTCGGTCAGCAGCCAGGCCACCGCGTTCAGCAACGCCGCGACCGCGTAGCAGCCGAGGGCGACCGCCACCCAATCGGGAAGTCCCCACCACAGCTCGGAAGGCCCACCGCCCTCGCGGTACCAGGGGATCGAGAGCACGTAGAGGGCGGCGATGCCGGTCAGCAGCACCCGGCGCAGCGCGCGGCGGGCGGAGCCGGGCCTCCCGGAGCGCTCCGCGCCGACTCCCCGCTGGACCCCCACCGCGGTTTTATAGCACCGGCTAGCGGGAGAAGAGCTCGGGGAAGAGCCCCCCTTCGGGCAGGCGCCGCGTGCATTCGACGTCGTCGTTTCTGGGGTCGTTCACGCGAAGACCCACCGGGTGGAGCTCGAGGGCGTCGGCGGGGCTCGGCACCAGCAGCGCGAGGAGCCGGTCGGGGTCCCGCTCCGGGTCGAGCCAGGGCTCCCAGGCCTCCCGGGGCAGCAGCACCGGCATGCGTGCGTGGACGGCGCGCATGGGCTCGTTGGCCTCGGTGGTCAGCAGCGTGCAGGTGTCGCGCTCGAAGAGACCCGCAATCGCGAAGAGCGCCTCTGCGACGGGAGTGATGTGGTAGGGCTGCTTCGGATTGCGCCCTCGCGGCTGCCACTCGTAGAAGCCGTCCGCGGGCACCAGACAACGGCGTTGGCGAAAGGCGTCGCGAAAGGCCGGCCGGGTGGCGACGGTCTCCGCGCGGGCATTGATGAGGCGGCTTCCCACGGTCGGGTCCTTCGCGAAGCGAGGCACCAGCCCCCAGGTATGCATCGCGAGGATCCGCTCCGGGCCCTCGGATCGCGAGCGCACCACCGCCACCGGCTGCCCCGGAGCGACGTTGTAGCGGGGCGAAAGCCGAGGGATCTCGTTGAGCCCGAAGTGCTCGGCGACCACCTTCGCGGGGGTGGAGAGGGTGATTCGTCCGCACATGCTGCCTCCCGGGCGGACCCGCTGGACCCATCTGCTAGAGTAGCGGCCGCGAGGCGACGGAATGAAGATCTCCATCACCTACTGCGTGCGCTGAAACTACCTCCCCGAGGCCACCAGGCTGGCGGCCCGCATCCAGGAGGAGATCGGCGTCGAGACCGCCCTCGAAAAGGGCGGGGCCGGGGTCTTCGACGTCTTCGTCGACGGCCGACGCATCTACTCCAAGGACGAGACCGGGAGGTTCCCCGATCCCGACGAGATCCTCGGCAAGCTCGGCTGACGCCTCGCTCGACGCCACCGCCGTTCCCCTGCCCCGCGCCATCCTGGGCGGGATGCTGATGGGGCTCGCCAACCTGGTGCCGGGCATCAGCGGTGGCACCATGCTGCTGGCGGCCGGCGTCTACCAGGCGTTCATCGAGTCCATCGCCGAGCTCACCACGCATCGGCTGCGAACGCGTCCCGTCGTCCTGCTGGGGACGATCGCGGGATCCGCGGCCCTGGCCATCCTCCTGCTCGCAGGTGCAGTGAAGGAACTCGTGGTGGAGCAGCGCTGGGTGATGTACAGCGTCTTCGTCGGCCTCACCCTGGGCGGCGTCCCGCTGGTCTGGCGTCTGGCGCGGCCGCTCTCCCCCGGGCTTCTCGCGGGCGGCGGCATCGGCTTTGCGCTG
>JBDLIK010000721.1:0-2422 GCA_039714895.1 Myxococcota bacterium
GAGCTCGTCCCAAGAAGATCACAGAATGCAAGCGCCGACAGGCACGCGCAGCCCTCTTGGCGGGCGTCCGCATCGCTCGGGCCTCGGCCCGGGGATCGCGATACCCTGGGGTCCATGAGCGAGCCCTCCCTCGACTCCCTCGACGTCATCGGGCCCGATACCTACGCGCGCAACGGCTATCCCCACGCGGCCTGGAAGCGTCTTCGCCAGGAGTCGCCCGTGCATTGGTTCGATCTCCGGGACGGGGTCGGCTTCTGGGCCATCACGAAGCGCTCGGACATCGTCTGGCTCTCGAAGCAGCCGAAGCGTTTTCAGAACGCCCCACGGCTGGCCGTCTTCGAAGAAGGAGGACCTCCCGAGGGCGAACGCACCTTCGTGCGCCATCTGCTCAACATGGATCCCCCGGAGCATCCGAAGTTCCGGAAGGCTGCCAGCAGCTGGTTCACCCCACGGGCCATCGAGCGACGGCGGCCGGAGGTGGAGCGCATCACCCGGGATCTGCTGGCGGAGATGGCGGGGGATGGGAGCGTCCAGGAAGCGGATTTCGTGGGCGACCTGGCGGCCCCGCTCACGCTCTCGGTGCTGGCCGACATGCTGGGGGTCCCCCGGGAAGACTGGCAGCTGATGTTTCGCTGGACGAACCAGATCGCGGGCTCCGCGGACCCCGAGTTCCGGGAGGAGGGGGAGACACCGGGCGATACGGTCGGCAAGGCCCGGGACAGCCTCTTCCAGTACTTCATGACCCTCGCCGAGAAGCGGCGCGCGGAGCCCCGGGACGACATGGTGAGCGTGCTTGCCACGGCGAGCATCGATGGGGAGCCGATGCCTCCGCTGGAGCTGCTCTCCTACTACCTGCTGCTGGTGGTGGCCGGCAACGAGACCACCCGGAACGCGGCGAGCGGCGGGCTCCTGGCGCTGATCGAGAATCCCGGCGAGCTCGCGAAGCTCCGCGCGAATCCCGACCTGGTGGACGGTGCCGTCGAGGAGATCGTGCGCTGGACCACCCCGGTGATCCAGTTCTGCCGCACGCCGGTGGAGGACGTCGAGCTTCACGGCAGGCAGATCCGCGCGGGAGATTCCCTGTGTCTCTTCTACGCCTCCGCGAACCGGGACGAGGAGGTGTTCGACGACCCGGACGTCTTCCGCGTCGACCGCCGGCCGAATCCGCACCTGGGCTTCGGGATCGGCGAGCACTTCTGCCTGGGCGCCAACCTCGCGCGCCTGGAGCTGCGCGTCATCTACCGCGAGCTGGCTCAGCGCCTGGAGAGCGTCGAGCTCGCCGGGCCCTTCGAGCGCGTGCGCTCGAGCTTCCTGGGCGGTGTCAAGCGCATGCCCATCCGCTACCGACTGCGCCCCGAGCCGGCGTAGCTCGCAGTCCCCCCAATAGAGGTACCGTCATGGCCGACAACACCCAGATCCTCCTGGTCGAGCGCCCCAGCGGCCGCCTGCAGGAATCCCACTTCGAGATCCGCCAGGCTCCGATGCCCGTCCCCGAAGAAGGCCAGCTGCTCCTCCGCAGCATCCTGCTCTCCCAGGACGCGGCCAATCGGGCCTGGATGCAGGGCCCCACCTACAAGGACGCTGTGAATCCGGGCGACGTGATGCACGGCTACGCCCTCGGAGAGGTGGTCGAGTCGCGCTCTCCCGAGCACCAGCCCGGCGATCTGGTGATGGGCGAGATCGGCTGGCAGGAGTACGCGGCCCTCGACGCCAGGGCCGTGCAGCGCGCTCCCGCCCACCGGCCCCTCACCCATCTGCTCTCGGTGCTCGGCATCGCGGGCAAGACGGCCTACCACGGCCTGCTCCAGGTGGCGGGCATCGAGCCAGGCGAGACCCTGCTCGTCTCTGCCGCGGCCGGCTCGGTGGGGTCCCTGGTCGGGCAGATCGGCCGGATCCGCGGGGCCCGGGTGGTCGGGGTGGCAGGCGGAGCCGAGAAGTGCGCCTGGGTGGTGGAGGAGCTCGGCTTCGACGCCTGCATCGACTACAAGGGCGAGGACGTCCCCCAGGCGCTGGCCCGGGATTGCCCGGGCGGCGTGGACGTCTACTTCGACAACGTGGGAGGACCGGTTCTCCAGGCGGCGCTCTTCGCCATGAAGCTGCACGGCCGGATCTCCTGCTGCGGGGCGGTCTCCATGTACGACGGGGGGCCGCTCACCGGCCCGGTGGGAGTGCCGGGCCTGCTGGTGGTCAAGCGCATCCGCATGGAGGGCTTCATCGTGATGGACTTCGCGGATCGCGATGCCGAGGCCGAGCGGGACCTCGCGGCCTGGGCCGCGGACGGGCGTCTGAGGGTGGTGGAGGACGTGATCGAGGGGCTCGAGAACGCCCCGCGCGGTCTGATCGGGCTGCTGGCGGGGGAGAACCGCGGCAAGCGCATGATCCGGGTGGGTGCGGACCCCGTCTGAGCCGCCAGGAGGGTCCG
>JBDLIK010000722.1:0-2416 GCA_039714895.1 Myxococcota bacterium
AGCGGGGGCAAGCAGGAGCTCTCGCTGCGCATCCGACCGGAGGCCGAGGCGCTCGGGCTCACCACCGGGGAGCTGGCGCGTCAGCTGCGTCAGGGCTTCTACGGGGAGCCCGTTCAGAGGGTGCAGCGCGGCCGCGACGACGTCGCGGTGGTGGTGCGTTACCCAGCCGCCGAGCGACGCTCACTGCGCGACCTGGAGAGCGCCTGGATTCGCGTGCCCGGGGGCGGCGAGCTGCCGTTTTCCGCCGTGGCCGAAGCCCGGGGGGGCACGGGATACGCGTCGGTCGAGCGGCGGGACCACCATCGCAACATCAACGTGACGGCGGACGTGGATCGCGCGAGCGTGGACCCGCAACAGGTGCTGGGCGCCCTGCGCGAGCAGGTCTTCCCCCGACTCCTCTCCGAGTACCCGGGCCTGGTGCTCGGCCTCGACGGGCAATCTCGCGAGGAGGCCGAGATGATGGCGAGCCTGGGCACGGGATTCGCGCTGGCGATGCTGGCCGCCTATGCGCTGCTGGCGGTACCGCTTCGCTCCTACCTGCAGCCCCTGCTGATCTTGACCGCCATTCCGTTCGGCTTCGTGGGTGCGGTGGCGGGCCACGCCATCCTCGGCCTGCAGCTGTCGTCCTTCTCCATGATCGGCTTCGTGGCGCTCACCGGCGTGGTGGTGAACGACGCCCTGCTGCTGATCGATCGGGCCAACCGGAACCGGGCCGCGGGCATGGAAGCCCCCGCCGCCCTCGTCGAGGCAGCCGTCACCCGCTTCCGTCCGATCCTTCTGACCTCGCTCACGACATTCTTCGGGCTCCTGCCCCTGATCTTCGAGCGCAGCGCCCAGGCGCTCTGGCTCAAGCCCATGGTGGCGACGCTCGCCTTCGGCGTCGTGTTCGCCACCGTCATCACGCTGCTGATCGTGCCCGCCGCCTACCTGCTCCTCGACACTGCCATCGCGCGCACGCGAAGGGGGTCGAGGGCGGCCGGACTCCTCGTGCCTGCGCAGGATCTCGGAAAGTAGGCGGTGGATGTGGGGCCCGCCGATGCCTGTGCGACACCCGCCAGCCATGCGCCTGTGGCACGCGCATCGCGGTCGAGAGGTCGGCTCTCGTGAGGCCGCGAACGCCCTGCCTCTTCATCGCCAACCACCAGACCATGTTCGACATCCCGATCCTGGGAGCTCTGCTCTTCAGCAACTTCCCCAAGTACGTCTCGAAGCGCGAGCTCGCGAGCTGTTCCCAGCATCTCCTACAACCTGCGGCGTGGGGGAAACGCACTCATCGACCGCGGGGACCGGGAACAAGCTACGATGGCCATCCGTGATCTCGGCGCCCGGACATGTTGCATCGTAGATAGTCGAGGAGCGTCTCTCGGACCTGCCGGGCGACAACCGAGGGAATCAGGACCGATCCGCTCCGTGCTCCAGTCGACGCCAACGTGCGCCGGGTCCGCGGCCTTCTACGGCAACGACCCCCTCCTGTCGCACCTTCTTGAGGACGAGTCGGATCATCTCCCGACTGACTCCAGGACAGTCGCGTTCCAGATCCGAGATTCGAAACGCGAGCGTCCGCCGGTCGATCGCCGCGCGGACCTGCTGGGACTTGGAGCCCCTTCCCCCCTCGACATTGCCGACCCTCTCCTCGAACTCGCGATACGCCCGGATCAGGACACCCCGGAAGTAGCGCGCCCAGGGACCGACATCATGACGCGAGTCGTGCCACCCGTGGGAGCTGGCTTCGAGCGTTTCGTAGTAGCTCTCCTTCGTCTGCTCGAAGATCCGCTCGAGGCTGATGAAGCGCCCGACCTCGTAGTCGAAGTGGTAGAGCAGAAGAAGCGTGAGCAGACGTGCAATCCTGCCGTTTCCATCCTGGAACGGATGGATGCAGAGGAAGTCCAGGACTGCGAGAGGGATGACGAGGAGAGGGTCGTAGGCCTGCTTGGCGTCGCGGTATTCCCTGACGAGGGTGTCCATCGCCTGCGGCGTCGCCACCGCTGGAACGGCTTTGAATCGAACCCGAAGGATCTTTCCGTCAGCCGCCTTCTCGACAATCTCGTTGTCCAGCGCCTTCCAGCTGCCTCCATCTCCAGGGAGGTACCGGCAGATCATCGTGTGGAGCTGACGGATGACATTCACGCCAAAGGGCATCTCCTTCGCCGACTCGTGAATCAACGAGAGGGCGTCGCGGTAGCCAGCGATCTCCTGCTCCGATCGATCGCTTGGCGTGGTGTCATGAAGCACCAGCTGCTCGAGGCGCTTGTGCATCTGGCCGCTGCTTCATGAAGAGGGCCTGTTTGCCACGGTATTCCCCCAGCTCGCGTAGCGTGGCCACGTCTTCCGCCTGGTACTGGATGGCGGCCAGGATCCATTACCTCTATTCTCTCCTTCCCCCTGGGGGCATCGCGGCCGCTGTCGGGCACCGAAT
>JBDLIK010000723.1:0-2415 GCA_039714895.1 Myxococcota bacterium
TCCTCGACGCTGTCGATGGCCACCCCCGCCTTGCCCACGTCCCCCTCCACCCGGGGGTGGTCCGAGTCGTAGCCCCGGTGGGTGGCGAGGTCGAAGGCGACGGAGAGGCCCTGCTGGCCCGCCTCGAGGTTGGCGCGGAAGAAGGCGTTGGTCTCCTCGGCGGTGGAGAAGCCGCCGTACTGACGGATGGTCCACGGCCGGTTCGCGTACATGGTGGCCCGCGGGCCGCGCAGATAGGGCGACAGACCCGGGAGCGTGTCCAGGGCCTCCAGGGCTTCTAGATCCGCAGCGGTGTAGAGAGGCTTCACCCGCAGACCCTCGGGGGTCTGCCAGCCGAGGTCTTCGGGTTCCTGGCCTCGCAGCTCCCGGCGCGCGGCTTCGCGCCAGCTCGAGAGATCCGCTCGCTTCCCGCTCACTGCTGCCTCCTCGGCCAGACCGCGTCCCTCGCCTGGTGGCGTTCCATCCTAGCCCCTACATCGCCCGCCGGTAGCGTCCGCCCACCTCGAAGAGCGCCCGGCTGATCTGCCCCAGGCTCGCCACCTTGACGGTCTCCATCAGCTCGCCGAATACGTTGCCTCCGGCGCGGGCGGTCTGCTGAAGACGCGAGAGCGCAGCCTGGGCCTCCCCGCGGTGCCGCTGCTGGAAGAGGTGCAGCGCCTCGATCTGGACGCGCTTCTCGGACTCCGTGGCGCGCGCGAGCGTGGTCGGACGCAGCCCGGCCTCGGGCTCGGCTCCCAGGAAGGTGTTGACTCCCACCACCGGCAGCTCGCCCGAATGCTTGCGGGACTCGTAGCGCAGACTCTCCTCCTGGATGCGGCCTCGCTGGTACTGGGTCTCCATGGCACCGAGCACCCCGCCCCGCTCGGAGAGCCGCTCGAACTCCTGTAGGACCGCCTCCTCCACCCGGTCTGTGAGCTCCTCGATCAGGTAGGAGCCCTGCAGCGGGTTCTCGTTCCGCGCGAGCCCGAGCTCGCGCTGGATCACCAGCTGGATGGCCAGCGCGCGGCGCACCGACTCCTCGGTGGGTGTGGTGATGGCCTCGTCGTAGGCGTTGGTGTGGAGGCTGTTGCAATGGTCCTGGATGGCCGTGAGGGCCTGCAGGGTGGTGCGGATGTCGTTGAAGGCCATCTCCTGGGCGTGGAGCGAGCGGCCGGAGGTCTGCACGTGGTACTTGAGCTTCTGGCTGCGCTCGCCCGCGCCGTAGCGCTCGCGCATGGCCACGGCCCAGATGCGTCGGGCCACCCGTCCGATCACGCTGTACTCGGCGTCGAGGCCGTTGCTGAAGAAGAAGGAGAGGTTCGGAGCGAAGTCGTCGATGGCCATTCCCCGGGCCAGGTAGTACTCGCAGTAGGTGAAGGCGTTGGCCAGGGTGAAGGCAAGCTGGCTGATCGGGTTCGCGCCGGCCTCGGCCATGTGGTAGCCGGAGATCGAGACCGAGTAGAAGTTGCGCACGCCCTCGGCGACGAACCACTCCTGCACGTCCCCCATCATCTTGAGGGCGAAGTCGGTGGAGAAGATGCAGGTGTTCTGGGCCTGATCCTCCTTCAGGATGTCCGCCTGCACGGTGCCCCGGACCCGGCCCAGCACCTCCGCCCGGATCGCCTGGTAGGTCTCGCGGGGAACCGCCCGGTCGCCTGGGATGCCCAGCAGCCCGACACCGAGGCCGTGGTGGCCCTCGGGCAGCGCCCCCCGGTAGCCGGGCAGTCCCTTCCCGCTCCGCGCGCGCACGGCTTCGAGCTCTCCCCGCTCTCGCAGGTGCTGCTCGACGGCCTGGTCCACCGCCGCGTTCAGGAAGAAGGCCAGCACCGTCGGGGCGGGGCCGTTGATGGTCATCGAGACCGAGGTGCTCGGGGCACACAGGTCGAACCCCGAGTAGAGCTTCTTGGCGTCGTCGAGGGTGCACACCGAGACCCCGGAGGTGCCCACCTTGCCGTAGATGTCGGGGCGTTCGTCGGGGTCGCGTCCGTAGAGGGTGACGCTGTCGAAGGCCGTGGAGAGCCGGACCGCCGTCCGACCCCGGCACAGCAGGTGGAAGCGCGCGTTGGTGCGCTCGGGTCCGCCCTCCCCCGCGAACATGCGGGTGGGCTCCTCCTCCTCGCGCTTGAATGGGAAGACCCCCGCCGTGAAGGGGAAGGCGCCCGGCCGGTTCTCGAGGCCGAGGTAGCGCACCCGCTCGTCCCAGGCGGCGCTGCGGGGCAGGGCCACCCGGGGAACCCGCGTGCCCGAGAGCGTCTCCGCGAAGTTGTGGGCCCGGACCGGGCGCCCGCGAACCGCGTACTCCTGCTCGTCCGCCCTGTAGCGTTCGCGCAGCGACTCCCAGCCGACGAGCGCCTCGCGCACGGGTGCCGGCAGCGCCCCGAGCGCCTGCTGGTAGCGCTGCCGCAGGGCCTCAGTCCCGGGGGGCGCGCCGCCCGG
>JBDLIK010000724.1:0-2412 GCA_039714895.1 Myxococcota bacterium
GAGACCGCGTCCAGCAGCTCCCGGACACGGGACTGCGCCAGGTCGAACAGCACGCCGACCCTTTCCACGTAGGCCGGGAAACGAGCGTCGGGCTCGAGCGAGCGCAGGAGTGCCGCTCGCCGATCCGGGCTCGGTTGCATCGAATCCGCCGCCAGCGCGAGGGATTCGAGGGTCGCTTCCACCCGGTCGAGCTCGTCGCGAGCCTCAGGCGAGCCAGCCAGATCCCGTTCCAGCTCGACGCGAGCCTCTTCGTCGAGGATCCCAAGGGCAAGCTCGGCGAGTTGTTCGTCTCGTTCGGACACCTAGCGGGCTCCTCCGCCCACACCGAGTTCTCGGCGCAGGCGCTTCATCGCCGCGGAGAGCCTGGACTTCACGGTGCCCACGGGGATGCCGCAGCGCTCGGCAATCTCCCGACCCGTGAGCCCTCCGAAGTACGCAAGTTCCATCACCGTACGCTGCTCCTTTGGGAGCGTTTCGAGCGCTCGTCGCGCCCGAACTGCGTCCGGACCCGCGCTCAGGTCGGGCGGCGGCGGGGCGGGGCTCTCCGGTGCCGCCAGGCCGTGGCGACGGGCCACCTGGAGAGCCCGAGCGCGGTCGATGGCGCGGCAGCGAACCCGCATCAGCAGCCAGCCTCGGACCCTGCCGCGCTGGGGGTCGAAGTCCCCGGCCTTGTTCCACACCTCGAGGAAGACGTCGTGCAACAGGTCCTCGGCATCGCGGCGGCTCTTCAGGACGTGGTAGGCGAGACCGAGCATCGCGGGAGCGTGGCGGTCGTAGAGCCGGCCCAAGGCCGCCCGATCGCCGCCGGCAGCGGCCGCCATCCACGAGCAGTCCTGCTGAGCCTCTTCCGGCACGCTCGCCTCAGGGGCCGGGCCAGCAGCGCAACGATGCGCCCCGTCGCCCGATCTTCCCGGATCATGCCACGCGATGGCTCCTCCGCCCAGCGGGGGCACCTTGGAGCCAACGATCTCGACCTTCACCTCCCGAGGGAGGCTTCGGCCTGACACCGGAATTGCCTGTTCCACCTCTTGTGTACGAGCAGACACGACAGGCGGTTCGGTGTGAATGCCGGGACTCGGGGTTGGACTAGGGGACCGGACTCCGGGCTGGCGGGTCGACGATCTCGAACGGGATCTGACGGTACCCGAAGCCGCGCCGCCCTGGTATGCCGAAGACCACGTAGATCTCGGCACCGGTGGCTTGGGTCTCGAAGTCTTCGTAGCCGGGCATGGGCCGCGCCCGCACCCGGCCATCTCCATCGGCGTCCAGGCTCCAGGGCGTCATCGACGCGAAGCTGAGCTGCGGCCGCTCTGTGACCTCGACGGGGCCGGCCTGTCCGCGAAGCCGATACACGCGGAGACGGACGCTGTCGCCGCGTTCGATCCGCACGTCCTGCCCGGGCCGGACCGTCTGCCCGTCGGCATCCACCTGCAGCCGGACCAATGAGGGGGGACGCGCCCCGTAGTAGTCACCCTCGTTGGGTACGAACCCCAGCGTACCCGCCGCCCCGAAGCGGATGGGAACAGTCCTGAAGCCCGTGGGGGTCCGGCGCGCGACTTGGAAGTGCAGGTGCGGTGCGTCGCTGTAGCCGGTGTTCCCGCTCTTGGCGAGCAGGTCCCCGGTCGAGACCCGCTGCCCTCGCTGCACCGAGATCCCGGGGCTCAGGTGGCCGTAGTACGCGAACGTACCGTCGTCGTGGAGCACGTAGACCCCGTTTCCGATCAGACCGGGCCGGAACCCTCCTTCCGTGTGGCCGTCGATCACGTGGCCGACAACGCCAGGTCTGGCGGCCAACACCTTCGTGCCGAGGGGTAGCAGGAAGTCGAAGGCGAAGCGTTGAGGTCCTTGATGCGTCTTCTTCCCGTCCACGCCCTGCACCAGCCGGCGCGGGATGCGGGCCGGGTAGGGGAGGCTGTAGCGGGCTTCGTCATCGTGTCCTGTGTCCAGGGGAGCAAAGCCGTAGGTCGACGAGCTCGAATCGCCCCGCGCTGCGAACGGAAGGGCGAGGAGCAGGGCTGAAGCCCCCGCTGCAACCAGAATACCTCTGCCGACCACGTCGCCTTCGCTCCCTGGGTCGAAGCTATCACAACCGCCGTGTCTCGATGAATCGTGTCACCCGAGGAGGACCCTCTCATGATTCGCTTCCCGTTCACAGTCGGACGCTCGTTCCGGCATCACCGAACGGCTAGATCGCCCACTCCTGGATGGACCGCCATGCTTGATCTTGGGCGATTCAAGAGCGAGATGAGCTAAGATGCCTCTCGTTCACTGGATGGTCGTTGTCGCCGTGGCTGCCGGGAGTTCGAGACGCAGTAACTCCGAATCGGCGATCGAATCGCCTCCGGGACAGATCTACTTCTGGTATCAGCGTGTCCTCTACCTGGGTCCGAGCGTGCGGGCTTCGGCGCACGA
>JBDLIK010000725.1:0-2410 GCA_039714895.1 Myxococcota bacterium
GGTCTCCGTCTCGCGACTAGGCTAGATTCCGGCGCGTGCATGGCAAACCGGAGCCTGCGTGCCCCTGGCGGGGCGACTGGAACTGTACGAAGTCCAGCTCGCTGGACGGAGTATCAGTGACAGCTACGTTCGGGCCGCAGGCCCGATGCGCCGTAGGCGCAAGTGACTGGAACTGTACGAAGTCCAGCTCGCTGGACGGAGTAGTGCGCCCGGCATGGGCATCAGACAGGAGGTGAGAATCCAAACCCAGGGCCCTGACGGAGGGAACCTGACACCGAAGAGACAGGGGCGTCGGCCCGGAGCACCGGGTCAGCACGAGCAGCGGCGTTGTCGTTGCTGGTGCGTCCGCGAGGGGAGGTCCGTTGGAAGTCATAGGTGCGTGGGCGTGTCGAGCGAGAGCGAAGCGCCGTAAGGCGTGCGCAGCGGGTAAGCCGGCTACCGGCGGCGAAGCCCAGTTTCCGTCGGAGCTGCGTTCGTAGTGGCGACGGGATGCCCACGAAGTCTGCTGTCACTTACCCGGGGAGATCTGCCGGGCTCCGCAAGGGCGGAAGGTCTGAGAACGAAAGGACGAGGGTCGATGGCCCGGCAGAAGTCAGAAGGTCGCGTAGTACCGAAAGGCCGCCGAAAGGCGGTTCCAACCCGAGGAGCCGAGTGCCTCGGGGGAGGGAAGGCGATCTCGGTCAACGAACAGGCGAGGCAACTCGAATTGCCTCTCGGGACAGCCGAAAACGGACGCGCAACCGCGCGCCCGCTCGTCGGCGGAGCGGCTCGGGGCCTACCCCGGGCTGCGACGCGCGCGGGGCCGAAGCCGAGAGACAGAAGAGAGAAGTGCGCGCCGGTGACGATGGAGGAGGTGACGAAGCGATTGAACGAAGCTCTTCAAGGCGTGGCATCGAACAAGGGAGCCCCCGGGCCAGACGGGCAGAGTATCGAAGAGGTGCAACAGCACTGGGATACCCTACTCGTCGAGCTGACACGCGACCTGCTCGCGGAGAAGTACGCACCGGGCGACGTCCGGCGCGTGTGGATCCCCAAGTCGGGAGGCGGGCAGCGCGGACTGGGCATCCCAAACGTGATCGATCGCGTGGTCCAAGAAGCCGTACGGCGGGTGCTCGAGCCGCTGTACGAGCCGACGTTCCATGCGAGCAGCCACGGCTTTCGTCCCAATCGGAGCTGCCACACGGCAATCACCGAAGCCTGCGGCTACCTGGACGACGGGTACGAGTGGGTGGTGGACATCGACCTGGAGAAGTTTTTCGACCGGGTCCACCACCAACGGCTGCTGGCCCGGCTCGCGCAGCGAGTCCCGGACCGTCGGCTGCTCGTGCTCATCGGCCGGATGCTCAAGGCCAAGGTGACCATGCCGGATGGCGTGAAGGTGAGCACGGACGAGGGAGTGCCTCAGGGCGGTCCCCTGTCTCCGTTGCTCAGCAACATCGTGTTGGACGAGCTCGACAGCGAGCTCGAACGACGCGGGCACCGCTTCGTGAGGTACGCAGATGATTGCAACATCTACGTACGCAGCGAGCGAGCCGGGCAGAGGGTGATGGCGAGCGTGACCTCGTTCATCGAACGGCGCTTGCGCCTGAAGGTGAACGCGGCCAAGAGCGCCGTCGCCCGCCCCGGTGAGCGGCACTTTCTCGGCTTCAGTCTGCGGTGTGAGCCGCAGTCCGGAGACGTCCAGGTGCTGCTTTCGGAGCGATCGAAGAAACGACTGGCCGCGAAAGTCCGAGAGTTGACACCGAGGACGTGGGGAGACTCGCTCAAAGCGTGCATCACCGCACTCAACGTGTACCTGCTCGGATGGCTGGGCTACTTCGCAGTCTGCACGGTAGGAGCGGAACGGACCATGGGCTCGATGGACTCGCACATCCGGCGACGGCTGCGCGCCATCCAACTGGCTCATTGGAAGAAGAGCAAGCGCATCATCGCAACGAAACTGACGAAGCTAGGTGTCAGCAAGCGCGCGGCGTGGGGAGGCATCTACAAGGGACACAAGTCCCTGTGGGCGCTGAGCCACTGTCCACCAGTCGACCGAGGACTCCGCAACGCGTATTTCGCCGAACGGGGCCTCGTCTCGCTGAACGACACGTGGCGCAAGCGGGCCCAGCCCATGGTCGCCCCGGTCCAACTCCATTTGGACTGGGATACGGCGAGGTCGTGAACCGGCCGGCGATGGGGGTGACAACTCATCGTCCCGAGGAGCCGGATGTGAACAACACTTGTCCGGTTCTGTGAGAGGTGCCCCTGGGTAACCGGGGGCGCCTACTCGATCACGGAGGACTACGGTCCCGAACGTAGCGAGGGAGCCCGCGAAGCGCGCAGTGAAATACCTGAGCTGATGCTGCCGAGGCGGCGGCACCGCCGCGACGAGACGCGTGAGTAAATCGTGGGGCTCGAGGATGATGGC
>JBDLIK010000726.1:0-2403 GCA_039714895.1 Myxococcota bacterium
TTCGAGAGCTTCGCGAAGCACTCGGATCTGCTGCGCTCGGGGATCGAGTGGTTGGGAGACGAAGCGCCGCGCTTCGGGGCCCGCAACGCCAACGTGCGGGACGAGGATCCCCGCTTCCTGGAGCACTCCATCGACTGCGCCGAGCAGACTGCATCGCGTCTGCTGGCCGCCCATGGCGTCGAGCTCGCCGACGTCGACCTGGTGATCCCCTCTCAGTTCCCGCCGGCCTTTCCGGCTGCCTTCCGCACGCGTCTCGGGCTCCCGTCCGAGCGGGTGGTGGATGCAACGCAGACCCACGGCGCCACCTACACCGCGGGGCCGGCTCTCGCCTTCGCCAGCGCCCTCGACGCCGGGCGAGCCCGGGAGGGGGCCCGGGTCCTCTTCCTCGGGGTCGGCGCGGGAATCACCGTCGCCGCCGCGCTCTGTACCCTTTCCTCGGGCGGGACGGCGCGGCGAAGCGCTTGAAGGCCCTCGTCACCGGGGGCACGGGTCTGATCGGGAGCCACCTGGCGGAACGGCTCCTGCGCGCAGGCGATCGCGTGCGCGTGTTGGCTCGCGGGCAGAGCGATATCTCCCATCTGAAGACGCTCGGCGTGGAGATCGTCCGCGGCGATCTTCACGATGGCGCGGGTCTGGCGCGCGCCCTGCGCGGGGTCGAGGTCGTCCACCACAATGCCGCGCGGGTCTCGGACTGGGGCCCGTGGCGGGAGTTCGCAAAACCGGCCATCGAGGGCACCGCGAGTCTACTCCAGGCCGCCGTGCGCGCGGACGTGGGGCGCTTCGTGCACATGAGCTCGGCCGGCGTGTACGGCCTTCGCCGGATCTGGGGCCGGCGCGTCGACGAGCTGACCCCGATCCAGCGTCCGCCCCTTTCCGATCCCTACTCCCGCTCCAAGATCGCCTCGGAAGCGGTGGTGTCGCGCCACCGCGCGCGCGGGGACATCGGCGTCACGATCCTGCGCCCCACCTTCGTCTATGGCCCCCGGGACCGCGCCATCTTCCCGCGCCTGGCCCGGCTGCTCTCCCAGGGCCGTCTCATCGTGGCCGGCCGGGGAGACAACCGTCTGCACCTGATCTACGCGGGTGATGTGGCCGAGGCCGCCTGCCGGGCGGGACGGAGCACCACCGCCGCCGGCCACATCTACCTGCTGGACGGACGCGGGGAGATCGGGCAGCGGGAGTTCCTCCTGGCCGTGGCCACCACGGTGGGAGCCCCGCCGCCGCGGCGAAGCCTTCCCGTCTCCCTGCTCTGGGTCCGTGCGGTGGCCGGGGAGGGGCTCTACCGGCTCCTGCGCCGCCCGGACCCGCCGCGCTGCACCCGCTACCTCGTGGCCTTCTGCGGGGGTGAGGCCCACTTCGACACCTCCCGGGCGGAGCGCGAGCTCGGATTCCGGCCCCGGGTCTCCATCTGCGAGGGTCTCGCGCGCACCCGCGAATGGTGGGAAGCACAGGAGGGGATCTAGTCTTCCGACGCTCGGCTCAGCCTGCGGTCGCCTGCTGCGCCATCAGACGCTCGATCTCCCCTGTCATCCGGACCAGGCGCTCGGCCTGGACGCGGTTCAGGTTGGCCAGCACCACCGCAGCCGTCCGCGGATAGCGCCGCTGGAGCCGCTCGAGGTCCTCGTGGCCGAAGCGGACCAGCAGGGCATCGCTGCGGGCATCCACGTTGGCCGAGCGCCTGGAGGCGAAGTAGGCGACCTCTCCCACCACGTCGCCCCGCTTCATGATCGAGAACTCGACCTCGCGGCCGTCCTTCTCCACCCAGGCGCGCAGCTCGCCGTGGACGATCACGAACATGTCGTCCCCTTCCTCGCCCTCGGTCACCAGCCGCTCGCCCGCCTCGAGGCGCCGGATGTCGGACATCAGCGCGAAGATCCGGGTCTGACGCAGGCTCAGTCCCTTGAAGAGCTCGATCTCCTCCTGGGGTGCCTCGCCGAGATCCAGCCGCAGCACGTCCCACAGCGTGACGATGCGGACCCCCGAGCAGAGCGCCGGGCTGAGCGTCACGTCCACCACCCAGGCGACGGCGATGGTGAAGCCGGCGAGCAGGCCAAGCTGGACCTGGGCCCCGAGCTCACTCAGGGTCAGCACACCGAAGCCCAGCACCAGACCCAGCGTGGTGAAGGTCACCGGCCGGATCAGGGCTCGCAGGGCCGCCCGGGCCCCGCTGCGCTCGTCGGCCCGACGCTTCGCCTCTGCGTTGAAGCGCGTGAAGAAGTGGATCGTATCGTCCACCGCGATCCCCAGGGCGAGGGACCCCACGAGACTGGTGGAGGGGTTGAGGGTGACTCCGGTGAATCCGAGCGCCCCGAAGTAGATCGCGATGGGCAGCGCGTTGGGCAACAGCGCGATCAGGCCGACGCGGAAGTCCATGAACATCACCACCAGCACCAGATAGATCAG
>JBDLIK010000727.1:0-2402 GCA_039714895.1 Myxococcota bacterium
GGTGCTCCGGACACCCCGCCGCTTGCCACCTTGCGCTTCACCCACCGCCAGCGGCGCGGGATGGAGGGGCTCGCCTTCGTCCTCGAGCAGGCCCTGGCGGGCCGCCAGGTCGCCCTGGGCAACCCGGACGAGAGCTACCTCGAAGCGGTGGTGCGCCCGATCCGGGACGCCCAGGCGCTGGTGGTCTCCAACCGCCTCGCCGTGGTCTGGCGTCTGTTGTCGTACCTGCAGCCCTATCGCCGCGAGATGACCATCGGGATGCTCGCGGCCGCCGCGATCACGCTGCTGGCCCTCGTGCCGCCGTTCCTCACCGGCTACCTGGTGGATCACGTGATTCGCCCCACCCAGTCGGGGGATCTCTCCCTGGCCGAGGCCTCGGCGGTGGCGTGGCTGGCGGTGGCGGCGATCGCGGCGAGCTATCTGCTGCGCCAGCTCTGCCTCTGGGTGCGGCTGCGGCTCATGGCAACCCTCGGCGAGTTCGTCGCCCGGGACCTGCGCAACGACATCTACGAGCATCTGCACCGGCTCTCCCTCTCCTTCTACTCCCGGAAGAAGACGGGAAGCCTGATCACCCGGGTGAGCTCGGACACCGACCGGCTGTGGGAGTTCCTCGCCTTCGGGGTGGTGGAGGTCTCGCTCTCGCTGGTGATGCTGCTGGGCCTGGCCGCTGTCCTGATCGGCCTGGACTGGCGACTGGGGTTGGTGCTGACACTGCCGGTGCCGCTGTTCTGCTGGGCCATCCATCTGCACGGTCTCAGCATGAACCGAATGTTCCTGCGGGCCTGGCGCAAGTGGTCGAGGGTCACGGACGTGCTCTCGGACACCATCCCCGGAATCCGCGTCGTCAAGGCCTTCCACCAGGAGGAGCGCGAGAAGCAGCGCTTCGGAGAGCGCAACCACGACGTCGTGACCGAGTACAACCGGATCCACGCCTCGTGGACCACCTTCTGGCCGATTCTCCTGGTCAGTGTGCAGGCGACGATCGTCGTGGTCTGGGCCTTCGCCCTGCCGCGCCTGCTGGACGACAGCTCGGCGCTCGGACCGCCGCTCAGCCTGGGGACCTTCGTGTCCTTCACCCTCTACATGACGATGTTCATCCAGCCCATCGACACCATCGGACAGGTCGCCCGCATCATGAACCGCGCCACCAGCTCGGCCCACCGGGTGTTCGAGGTGCTCGACACCGAGCCCGAGGTGGTGGACTCGCCTCATCCGGTCCAGCTGCGCCCGGTGCGCGGCCGGGTGGAGTTCGACGACGTGTCCTTCGCCTACGACGGGGTCCGGCAGATTCTGAAGGGTGTGAGCTTCCTGGTGGAGCCCGGCGAGCTGGTGGGACTGGTGGGCCCCTCGGGTGGGGGCAAGACGACGCTCATCAACCTGCTTGCGCGCTTCTACGACGTGAGCGGTGGAGCCATCCGCGTGGACGGCGTGGACCTGCGCGAGCTCGACAGCGGTCACTATCGACGGCAGGTGGGGATCGTGCTGCAGGAGCCGTATCTCTTCCACGGAACCGTGCTGGAGAACATCCGCTACGGCATGCCCGAAGCCACCCTCGAGCAGGCGGTGGAAGCGGCGCGGGCGGCCAACGCCCACGACTTCGTCTGCGAGCTCGGACACGGCTACGACACGGTGATCGGCGAACGCGGCCACACGCTGTCGGGGGGCGAGCGTCAGCGGGTCTCCATCGCCCGGGCGATCCTCAAGAATCCTCGCATCCTGATCCTCGACGAGGCGACGAGCAGCGTGGATACCGAGACCGAGCGCAAGATTCAGGAGGCGATGGATCGGCTGGTGGCCGGGCGCACGGTGTTCGCCATCGCGCACCGGCTCTCGACCCTGCGGCGGGCCTCGCGGCTGCTGGTGATCCAGGACGGGAAGCTGGCCGAGTGCGGGACCCATGCCGAGCTGGTGAGCCGGCCCGGCGGGATCTACCGCCGGCTCCACCGCCTGCAGCAGGAGCTGCACGATGCAGCATGAGGAGACTGTCATGAACCACGATGACAAGAGCCGTCTCGCGCTGGAGCGGAGGCTGGACGGGAGGCTGTGGGCGGTCCGTGAGGGGGAGGCCATCGCGGTCACGCCGCTTCGCTGCTTCCCCTGGTCGGCGCCGATGCGCTGCCTCTCCCTGCGCGACGACGAGCAGCAGGAGGTGGCCCTGGTGTGGGACCCGGCGGATCTCGACCCCGAGTCCCGGGGAGCCTTGGAGGAGGCGCTGGTTCAGGCCGGCTTCGTGCTGGACGTGACCCGGGTCGACGAGGTCGAAGAGGACTTCGAGATCCGCAGCTGGAAGGTGCACACCCGCCAGGGGGCGCGCTCCTTCCAGACCGCTCTCGATGCCTGGCCCCGGGAGGCGCCGACGGGCGGGCTGTTGCTCGAGGACGTGGCCGGAGATCTCTACCGGA
>JBDLIK010000728.1:0-2396 GCA_039714895.1 Myxococcota bacterium
GCACGCAATCGGGCATTGAATATCCCCTTGCCCGTTGACAAAGGCTCATAGGACGGCGTACAAGGCTGGAAGCGGTCGTTCTTTCAGCCCGCCCCCCCGGTTGCCGATGCGCCCTTCTTCCAGCGCTGTAGCGCGGGGACTGGGAGATTCGATCGCCTGGGGGGGGTGGGCCGATTACTCGGCGGATTGCGTTCGTCAACGAGAAGGGCGGCAGCGCCAAGACTACGCTCGTCGCGAATCTGGGCGCGTATCTGGCGCTCCACCGCGGCCGGCGCGTGCTGGGCCTCGACCTCGATCCCCAGGGCCAGCTCGGCAAGGTCCTTGGGGTGGACACGCACCACGCGAAGCGCAGCGCCATCGACCTGCTCCTCGATGCGGTCCTCGACGACGCGGCCCTGGATCGCTCCCCGTCAGAACGTCGTTCGTCCGCCGAGTCGGATCTGCCGATCTCGGCCACACGCATCGCGAACCTCGACGTGGTTCCCTCCAACAAGGCGCTCGGGCTCTTCCCCCTCACCGATGGAGGTGGCGCCGATCCGACGGGACGCCTGCTCCGGGCCCTCGAGCGTTCCGAGGCCGCGGATGACTATGACTACATCCTGATGGACGCCCCACCCTCCTTCGGCCCGCTCACCCTCAATGTGCTGCGCGCGGCACACGAGGTGGTGATCCCGGTCCCGCTCACCTATCTCGCCCTCGACGGCTGTGCGGAGCTCTCCCGCACCATCGAGACGGTGCGCTCGCAGTACGGAAACCGTGGGCTCCAGGTCACCATGGTGATCCCCACCTTCTACCGGAAGACCCGGCTGGCGAACGAGGTGCTCGACCGTCTGAAGGCCCGGTTCCCCAAGGAGCTCGCCCACACCGTCGTCGGCTTCCACGTGAAGATCGACGAGGCCCAGGCCCGGGGGATGTCGATCTTCGAGCACGCCGGCACCAGCCGCGCCGCCAAGCTGATGGCGGCCCTCGCGGAAGAGCTGGAGATGCGCCAGCCCCAGCACGTCGGGTCGGCTCCGTGAGCGAACCCTCGGACCCGATGGAGCCCACCACCGAGGGGCAGCCCGAGGTCGCGGTCCCTCTCCCGCGCAAGAGCCTGATTCCCAGGGACCCCTTCGAGGAGCCTTCGGATCCCGATCCGCTCCTGAAGCAGCTGGCGGCACTGCGCCCGGACGCACCCATCGGCCCCGCCGCCGGAACCCGGCCGGTCCGGCCCGAGGCCCGGCTACACCGCCCGCGCACGCGGATGCCGCGTCTGTCCGAAGTCGAGCTCACGGACCGACCCGGCTGGATCGACCGGCTGCTCGGCGAGGACGAGCAACGCAGGCTGGCGGCGCTCTCCCACCTCGTCGAGGGAGAGGTCGAGTACGACCGCTTCGGGTTCTCACCGGACGCCGCTCGGCGAGCCTTCCCCTTCTTCCTCGCCCTGTACCGCGCGTATTTCCGGGTGCAGAGCCGGGGGCACGACCACATCCCCACCGAAGGCCCCGCAATCCTGGTGGGGAATCACGGCGGTCTGCTGCCCTTCGACGGGGCCATGGCCGTGGTCGACGTGCTGCTCCACACCGACCCACCGAGGCTGCTGCGCGCCATCGTGGATCGCTGGGCAGGGACCCTGCCCTTCGTCAACGTCTTCTACTCCCGGGTCGGCCAGGTGATCGGGACCCGGGAGAACATGGCCGACCTGCTGGACGACGGTCAGCTGCTGATGGTCTTCCCCGAGGGTGTGGAGGGCATCCGCAAGCGGATCACCCAGCGCTACCGGGTGCAGTCATTCCATGTGGGATTCGTCGAGCAGGCGCTGCGAGCCCGCGCGCCCATCGTTCCCGTGGCCTTCGTGGGCAGCGATGACCAGGCGCCGATCCTGTACGACCTGAAGCCGCTGGCCCGGGCCCTCGGGCTGCCCACGGTCCCCATCACGCCGACGTTCCCCTGGCTTGGACCCCTGGGGCTGCTTCCCTATCCGGTGGGGTATCGGATCGTCTACGGAGAGCCCCTGCACTTCCACGAGCGCTTCGGTCCCGAGGCCGCGGACGAGGCGCGTCTGGTACACTACCTCGCCAAGCAGGTGAGGCGCACGGTCCAGACCCTGCTGGACAAGAGCCGCTGATGACCCGCGTTCTCGTCACCCACGCCGACGAGCCTCTGGGGCGGCGCATCGTCAAAACGCTGATCCATGACGAATCGGTGGAGATGGTGCTCGGCGTCGGGAACGGACCGCCGCCCCGCGCCTTCGACCGCTTCCTGGCAGGCGTTCCGACCCGTCTCGTCTACGCGCGGGCCGATCTGCCGCGACACCGGGCGGTCTCCGACCTCTTCCACTCTACCCGCTTCCACGCTGCCGAGATCGACACGGTGGTGCACACGCCCCAGCACGGTCCCTCCCCCCACGATCGCAT
>JBDLIK010000729.1:0-2392 GCA_039714895.1 Myxococcota bacterium
GGCTCGAAGACCGGGCGTGACGGCATCCACGGGGCGAGTCTGCTGGCCTCGGCGGAGTTCGACGAGGAGAGCGACAGCAAGCGTCCCACGGTGCAGGTTGGAGATCCCTTCACCGAGAAGTGTCTGATCGAGGCGTGCCTGGAGCTGATGCAGACGGACTTCATCGTCGGGATCCAGGACATGGGCGCCGCGGGGCTCACCTGCTCGTCCTTCGAGATGGCGAGCTCGGCAGGGACGGGCATCGAGATGGACCTCGATCGTGTGCCCCAACGCGCCTCGGGGATGACCCCCTACGAGCTGTTGCTCTCCGAGAGCCAGGAGCGGATGCTTCTCGTGGCCCGCGCCGGCGCCGAAGAAGGTGTCCGGGAGATCTTCGCACGCTGGGGGCTCGACGCGGCCGTGGTCGGGCGGGTCAGCGGAGACGGTCGGATGCGCGTGCGCTGGCACGGCGAGACCGTCGTGGACATTCCCGTGGACCCGGTGGCAAAGAGCGCGCCGGAGCTGGACCGTCCGGCGCGGCCCCCGGCGGATGTCGCGGAGCGCCAGAAGCTCGATCTTGCGTCCGTCGTACCCGAGGAAGATCTGGGCGGCGCCCTTCGGGCGCTCCTCGACTCCCCCAACCTGGGCTCGAGCCGCTGGGTGCACCGCCAGTACGACCAGCTGGTCCAGGGAAACACCGTGATCGGGCCGGGGGGCGATGCAGCGTTGGTGCGCATCAAGAGGGAGGACGGCCGTGCCACCGGGAAGGCCCTGGCCCTCTCGGTCGACTGCAATCCCCGCTGGTGCTGGCTCGATCCCTATATGGGCACGCTGGCTGCGGTGGCCGAGGCGGCGCGCAACGTGGCCTGCACCGGAGCGCGCCCGCTGGCCCTCACGAACTGCCTCAACTTCGGCAATCCCGAGAAGCCGGAGATCATGTGGCAGTTCCAGGAGGCAGTGCGCGGGCTGGGCGACGCCGCCCAGGCGCTCGGGACCCCGGTGGTCTCCGGGAACGTCTCCTTCTACAACGAGACCCGGGGGGTGCCCATCCATCCGACCCCCACCATCGGCATGCTGGGCCTGCTGGAGCGCTGGGAGCGCCACGCGGTCTCCCACTTCCCCGAGGCGGGCCTGGCCCTGGTGCTGCTCGGGGAGACCCGGGAGGAGCTCGGCGGCAGCGAGTGGCTGGCGCTGCGCCGGGGCCTCGAGGTGGGAGCCCCGCCCACGGTGGATCTCTGCCACGAGGCGCGCCTGCTGCGCCTGCTGGCCGATGGCGTTGCGGCGGGCCAGATCCTGTCGGCCCACGACGTCTCGTCCGGGGGGCTCGCGGTGGCGCTGGCGGAGGGTACGTTCTGTGGCGGGCCTCCGGCGGTCGGGGCCCGGGTGCACCTGCCCGAATCCCTGCGCCCCGATGCTCTGCTCTTCGGGGAGTCCACGGGCCGCGTGGTGGCCTCGACGCGAGAGCCGAGTGCACTGCTCGCGGCGGCGGAGGAGGCGAGGGTGACGGCCCGGGAGATCGGTCGGACCGGCGGAGAGCGCCTGCGGATCGGCCCCCCGGACGGCGGCCCCTGGATCGATGCGAGCGTGGAGGATCTTCGGGCCGTCTGGGCGCGGGCGATTCCGCGCCGGCTGGAGGCGTCATGAGCGACGAGACCTTTCGCGATCCCCTCGCCGCCCTGGCGGCCGAGCACCGAGCGGACCACTTCCACGACGAGTGCGGGGTCTTCGCCGTGCACGGTCACACCGAGGCGGCTCACATCGCCTACCTGGGGCTCTACGCGATGCAGCACCGCGGCCAGGAGAGCGCGGGAATCGTCTCCAGTGATCGCAGCGAGCAGTTCGTCCATCGCGCCATGGGTCTGGTCGCCGACGTCTTCTCCGAGAAGGTTCTGCGACGGCTTCCGGGCCGGCACGCCATTGGCCACGTGCGCTATTCCACCGCCGGCGCCAGCGCGATCCGCAACGCCCAGCCCTTCTGCGCCACCACCGATGCCGGACCCGTCGCCCTCGCCCACAACGGCAACCTGGTGAACGCTTCGGCCATCCGCCGCGAGCTCGAGGGGCGGGGCTCGATCTTCGGCAGCACCGCCGACAGCGAGGTCGTCGTCCACCTGCTGGCGCGCTCCCGCGAAGGCAGCCTCGAGGAGCGCTTGATCGACGCGCTCTCCCGGGTGAAGGGTGCCTTCAGTCTGGTGATGCTCACCGGGGACTCGCTGGTGGCCGTGCGCGATCCCCACGGCTTCCGACCGCTGAGCCTCGGACGCCTGGATGGCGCCTGGGTGGTGGCCAGCGAGACCTGCGCCCTCGACCTCATCGGAGCGCGCTTCGAGCGTGACCTGCAGCCCGGGGAGGTCGTGGTGATCCGGCGCGGGCGGCTGCGCACCCTGCGCCCCTTCACCCCCGCCCCCGAGCG
>JBDLIK010000730.1:0-2387 GCA_039714895.1 Myxococcota bacterium
TCTCGGCCCGGCGTCGATCGTCGGTGGACAGACCGTCGGACTCGAGGTCCTTCAGCATCGAGAGGCAATCCCGGCGGGCCTCGCGCACGCCCACCTTGTGGTCCTCGGCCACCTTCTTGACATGCTTGACGAGCTCCTTGCGTCGCTCCTCGGTGAGCGGCGGGATCGGGATGCGGACCACACGCCCGTCGTTGGACGGAGTGAGCCCGAGGTCCGAGGTCTGGATGGCCCGTTCGATGGCGGGCATGGCACCCTTGTCGTAGGGCGCGATCACGATGAGGCGCGGATCGGGGACCGTGAGGTTGGCGAGCTGGTTGAGCGCCGTGGGTGTGCCGTAGTAGTCGACCTGGATGCCATCGAGAAGCGCGGTGCTGGCGCGCCCGGTGCGCACCTTCAGGAGCTCGGCACGCAGGCTGCGCAGCGCCTTCTCCATGGCCTCCTTGGCCTCGTCGAGGACGAGGGTGACGTCCTCATCGGACATGGGATCCTCCCTCAGGAGCGCTGGACGATCGTTCCGACGCTCTCTCCCCGCACCACCTTGACCATGTTGCCCCGCGTCGCCATGTCGAAGACGATGATGGGCAGGCCGTTGTCGCGGGCGACGGCGATGGCCGCCTGGTCCATGACCCGGAGATTGCGTCGGATGGCCTCGTCGTAGGTGAGATGGTCGTACCGGGTGGCGCTCGGGTCCTGCTCGGGATCGGCGCTGTAGACCCCATCGACCTTGGTGGCCTTGAGGACCACCTGGGCATCGACCTCCGCCCCCCGCAGGACCGCCGCGGAGTCGGTGGTGAAGTAGGGATTCCCCGTCCCCCCGCCGAAGATCACCACCCGGCCCTTCTCGAGGTGGCGCACGGCCCGGCGCCGGATGTAGGGCTCGCACACCTCCTGGATGGAGAGGGCGGAAAGCACCCTTGTGTCGAGCGCCTGCTTCTCCAGAGCGTCCTGGAGCGCCATGGCGTTGATGACGCTGGCCAGCATCCCCATGTAGTCCGCGCTGGTTCGATCCATGCCTTCCGAAGCCGCCGTCATGCCGCGGATCACGTTGCCCCCGCCGATCACGATGCCGAGCTCGACGCCGAGCTCGTGGATCTCGCGAACCTCCTCGCCGATCCCGCGGATCACCGACGGGCTGATCCCGACGCCGCTCTCTCCGGCGAGGGCCTCGCCGGAGAGCTTGAGCAACACGCGGCGGTAGGCCGGCTTCACGCTTCGGGGCTCTCCCCCAGCTTGAAGCGCACGAAGCCCTGCACGACGACCTGCTCTCCCAGCCGGTCCTGCGCCTCCGTCAGCAGCTGCCGCACGCTCTTGTCCGGATCCTTCACGAAGGGCTGATCCAGCAGGCAGATCTCCTTCTTGAGCTTGGCGACGCGCCCCTCCACGATCCGATCGAGCACCTGTTCCGGGCGCCCCTCCTGCTCGGCCTGGCGCCGGAAGAGCTCCCGCTCTCGATCCAGAAACTCCGCGGAAACCCCCTGTTCGTCCACCGCCTGGGGCGTGGGATCGGCCGCCGCCACATGCATGGCCAGATCCTTGGCGAGGGCTGCGACGCCATCGGTGTCGGCTGGGGTGCCGAGGGCCACCAGGACCCCGAGCTTCCCACCCGCGTGCACGTAGCCACCCACACACCCGGCCCCTTCCACGGTCAGCCGTCCCACCCGCTTGAGCTCGACGTTCTCGCCCAGGCGGCCAACGGCTCCGCGCACCAGCTCGTCCCCGCTGCCGCCCGCGAGGGAAGCCGCCAGCACGGCCTCGGGACTCGCCAGCGCCGCGTCGGCCGCCACGCCCTCCGCCAGCCCTCGGGCCAGGGCCTGGAAGTCGTCCGTCTTGGCCACGAAGTCGGTCTCGCAGCCGACCTCCACCAGGGCGCCCTCGCCTTCCCGGAGGGCCATCGCCACCGTACCCTCGCTGGTGGCCCGACCCTGGCGTTGGGTGGCCTTGGCGAGGCCGCGCTCTCGCAGCAGCTCCACGGCCTTCTCGAGCTGGCCCTCCGCATCGGCCAACGCCCGCTTGCAGTCCATCATTCCAGCTCCGGTCTTGTCCCGGAGCTCCTTCACCGCGCTCGCGGAGATCTCTGCCACGCCGCCTCCGAGTTCCGGGTCAGTCGCCCGTTGCCTTGGGTTCGCCCTCACCGCCTTCACGCCGTCCCCCCGCCGAGCGGGCGCCGCCCCGCGCACCGCGGCGCGGCGGCTGGGTGATCTCGACCACCACCCGGCCCGTGGACGGACCCGCGGCAGTCCGCTCTCCGGCGTCGGCCTCGGGCTGCTGGCTCTGGACCCGTTCGTTGTAGAGCTCCCGCCCTTCCACGCAGGCATCGGCCACCAGGGAGCAGTAGAGCTGGATCGCGCGGATCGCGTCGTCGTTGCCCGGCACCACGTAGTCGATGC
>JBDLIK010000731.1:0-2375 GCA_039714895.1 Myxococcota bacterium
TCCGCCCGCCAGCGCCGGCCCACCCCGATCTAGCCGCCCTGGCCCAGGCGGGTGGGAACCCGGTGCGCCTGCGTTGTCTGCTCCCCCTCGATGGGAGCAAGCGCCGGCCGTCGTCCTGCGACGTCCGCCGCATCGACTGAGTTCGGCCCCGGGATCCCACCCAGAGCGGGGCTTCCCCGCTACACACCCGCTTGCGGGCAGGGGGTTGCTGCGCCAAGATTCGGCCCCTTCAGGGAATTCTCCCGCGGATTCTCCCAAGGAGGTCGGATGGTTCGCCTCGTATCGTGTCTGGCGGTGCTCGTCGCCCTTCTCGGTTGTACGACCACTCCCGAGCCGACCCCGGCTCGGCTGGTCGAACTCGGACCCGGAGAGTCGCTCAAGGTGGACCACATCGTCCTCGTGAGCGACGGGTCGCATTCGATGACCGAGGAGGGCAAGATTCAAAGCGAGCGCTTGCTCGCGGAATCCTTCGTGGCGGGAATGCCCGATGGGACCTATGTGGCCAACGGCCTCCTGTTCGGAGGAGACTCGGTTCGCGAGACGGCGGAGGCGCCCTTCGACCGCGATGGTCTTGCCGGCTGGGCAGCGTCGGTGCGCTACCTCGATCCGACGACACCCTTCGTGGACGTGCTCGGTCGCACCGAGTCGGGCATCGCGGGCGAGGGTGGGCGCGTGGCCGTCGTGCTCTTCTCGGACGGCATCACCACCTGGGGAGACCCGGGTGCGGTGACCTCCGCCGGTCGGTCGTTGGTGAGCAACTACCGGGGGGGGAGCCTGTGCATCTACACGGTCCAGCTCGGGAACGATCCCGAGGGCAAGCAGCTCCTCGAGTCCCTGGCGGGGCTGGCCCCCTGCGGCGGCTCCCAGTCCGGGGCGGCGCTTCGCGACGCCGGGTCGATGAACGCCTTCCAGCGTTCCATCTTCGTGCAGACTGGCGCTGCCCCCCCGCCGCCTCCGCCGACGCCCACCGCCGGCCCGGATCCCTGCGGCGGCATCCTGCGGCTCCGAGGCGTGACCTTCGGCTTCGACAAGGCCGACATCCGGCCCGAGGACGAGGTGATTCTCGACGAGGCCGCCCGTGTGCTGAACATGTGCGGAAGCAAGCGGGTGAAGGTCGAGGGACACACGGACTCCACGGGTCCCGAGGCCTACAACCAGGCCCTGTCCCAGCGGCGGGCCAGGGCGGTGGCCAGCTACCTGACGGCCCACGGCATTACCCAGGGCCGGCTCACCGCGGTGGGGCTCGGCGAGGCCGAGCCGGTGGCGAGCAATGCCACCCGAGAGGGTCGGGCGCTGAACCGCCGCGTGGAGTTCGACTTCGAGTAGGGGCAAGGGCGCTGCGGGCAGAGCCCGCAGCGCCCTTGCCACCGCGCCTCGCTCGCGCGTCGCGCTTCTCCGGCCACCGCCTCCTTCCGCGTCCGGACTCGGCGCGGCTTCAGGCGTAGAGCGCTTCGATCTCGGAGGCGTACTTCTCGGCGATGGGCTTGCGCTTGAGCTTCATCGTGGGTGTGAGCTCGTCGCCGCCGGGCAGCCAATCCCCCGGCACCACGTGGAAGCGTTTGATCTGCTCTACCCGGGAGAGGCTCTCGTTGGCTCGGGAGACGCCCGCCTCGAGCTCTTCCCGGATGGTCCCGTCCTCCGCGAGCTCGGCGAGGCTGCGGCCGGCGAGGCCACGCTGCTCGGCCCAGGCCGGTGCGTAGTCCGCGTCGAGCACCAGCAGGGCGGTGTTGTAGGGCCGCGCGTCTCCGATCACGCAGGCCTGGCCGATCATCGGGCTCGCTGCCTTGAGGGCGCCCTCGATGTTCGAGGGCGACATGTTCTTGCCGGCGGCGTTGATGATGAGTTCCTTCTTGCGGTCGATGATGCGCAGGTACCCCGCCTCGTCGAACTCCCCCACGTCGCCGGTGTGGAGCCAGCCCTCGGAATCGATGGTCTCGGCGGTCCGCTCCGGCAGGTTGCGATAGCCGGGCATGATGCAGTCGCCGCGGATCAGCACCTCACCGTCCGCGGCCAGGCGGATTTCCACCCCCGGGGCCGGCGGCCCCACGGTGCCCAGGCGGACGCGACCCGGGGGGTTGGCGGTTCCGACCCCGCAGGTCTCCGACATGCCCCAGAGCTCACCGAGCTCGAGGCCGATGGCGTGGAAGAACTCCAGCACCTCTCGCGGGGTGGGTGCGGCGCCCACGTTCACCGAGCGGGCCTCCTGGAGGCCGAGCAGGACCCGAAGCTTGGAGAAGAGCGCCTCCTCGGCCCGGGCCACCCGCAGGGCGAGCTCCGCCGGCACCGGCCGACCGGCCTGCTCCAGACGCACCTTCTCCACCCCTGCAGCGATGGCGGCCTCGGCGGGAACTCGCTGCTCCTCCGGGAGCGAGGCG
>JBDLIK010000732.1:0-2374 GCA_039714895.1 Myxococcota bacterium
CGTTCCGGGTGCAGGCGGGGGAGTTCGTGGGCTTCGTCGGCCCGAACGGAGCCGGCAAGTCCACCACCCTGAAGATCCTGACCGGCGTGCTCGAGCTGACGGGAGGTCGGGCGCGGGTCCGTGGCCTCGTGCCCCGGCGCGACCGCATCGCCCATACCCGGCGCATCGGCGTGGTCTTCGGCCAGCGCAGCCAGCTCTGGTGGGACCTGCCGGTGATCGAGTCCTACGAGCTCCTGCGTCGCATCTACGCGGTGGAGGCGCCCGCCTACCGGCGCCAGCTGGACCGTCTCGCGGACCTCCTCGGGGTGGGGGCGCTCCTCGACATCCCCGTCCGCAAGCTCTCCCTGGGCCAGCGCATGCGCTGTGAGCTGGCTGCCGCGCTGCTGCACGCGCCGCCGCTGCTCTTCCTCGACGAGCCCACCATCGGCCTCGACGTGATCGCCAAGGAGGCGATCCGTGGCTTCCTGGCCGCCGAGAACCGCGAGCGGGGCACCACCATCCTGCTCACCACCCACGACCTCCCGGACGTGGAGCGCCTGTGTCCCCGCATGCTGCTGATCGACCAGGGCCGGATGGTCTACGACGGGGCGCTCGCCGCCCTCCGACGGGACCTGGTCACCGAGCGGGTGCTGCGGGTGGACTTCGAGGGGCCCGCCCCCCGGGAGCTGCCGTCCGGGGTGGTGGAGGAGGATCGTGGCCCCGAGCGCCTGGTGCTGCGCTTCGACCGCGAGCGGATCCGCAGCGGGCGCCTCATCGAATGGCTCACGGAACGCACCCCGATCGCCGATCTCTCCCTGGAGGAGCCGCCCATCGAACGGGTGGTGGCCGAGATCTATCGGCGCGGGATCCCGGAGCGCCCGGGGCCGTCCGGCTGAGCGGGGAGTCGCATGCCGAAGATCCTGGTCTTCCAGCACGTGCCCTTCGAGATCCTGGGCACCCTCGATCCGTTGCTCAAGAGCTACGGATTCCGCATCCGCTATGTGAACTTCGATCGCCACCCCCATGCGAGGCCGAGCCTGGAGGGCTACGACGGCCTAGTGGTGTTGGGGGGGCCGATGAGTGTGGACGACACCGAGGCCCATCCCCACCTCTCCACCGAGAGCGAGCTGGTGACCGAGGCCATCGAGCGGGGCATGCCGCTGCTCGGGGTCTGTCTCGGGGCCCAGCTCATCGCCCGCGCCCTCGGCGCGCGGGTGGGGCCGAGTCCGGACAAGGAGATCGGCTGGCACCCCGTCCGCCCCACCGAGGCCGGACTCGAGGACCCGCTGCTCGGCCATCTCGGACCGAGCGAGCGGCTCTTCCAGTGGCACGGGGATGCCTTCGAGCTGCCTCCCGGCGCCGTGCAGCTCGCCTCCAGCCCCGGCTGCGAGCACCAGGCGTTCCGCTACGGCGAGCGGGTCTACGGCTTCCAGTTCCACCTGGAGGTGGACGAACGCCTGATCGAGCGCTGGCTGCGCACCCCGGTGCTGAAGCGCGAGCTGGCGGGCCTTCCGGGCCTCGACGCCGATCGGGTCCGCCGGGACACCCGGCTCCACCTGGCGCGCTCCCTGCGCCTCGCGGACCGCGCCTTCGAGGCGTTCGTGCGCCTGTTCGGCGCCACCCGCCGCCGGGCCTGGCATCCCCACCGCTGATGCTGGGGTAGCTTGGAGGCGTGACCCCGCAAACGAGTCCCGACCCCGGTGGATCGAGGGTGCTGCGCCGTCTCTTCCCGTTCCTCCTGGTGGCGCTCTCCTTGGCGGTGTCGGCGGCCTTCGTCTCCTACCGGGTGCCCCCGAGCGATGAGGGCGCCTTGCTCGCCCAGGCTTCCCGCATCCTGCAGGGAGCGGTCTTCTACCGCGACCTCGACGCCTACCCCTTCCCCCTCGCCCCCTATCTGCTGGCCGCCGCCATGGGGACCTTCGGCGAGCACCTCGCAGTCGCCCGCTGGCTCGCTGCTGGGGTCTTCAGCGGTGTCGTGCTGGGCGTCTATGCGATCGCCGTCCAGCTCCTCGCCTGGCGTCGCGCGGCCTGTGTTGCGCTGGCTTTGCTGAGCCTCAAGTTTCTCGCCTGGCCGGGGCTCACGGCCTTCGGCTACTGGGACCTTTCGTTCGCCTTCGCCTGCTTCGCGATCGCGCTCGCCCTCGGCCCGATCTCCGACGCGGCCTCTCCCGGTCGTGCCCGGCTGGTCGCGGCCGGAGTCTGCACGGGCCTGGCGCTGCTCGCCAAGCAGAGCGTGGGCATCTACCTGGCCGGCGCCGTCGTGGGCATCCTGGCGCTGCCCGGACCGCTCCTCGGGTTGCGCGGCGTGGGTCGCGGGCGGGCGCTGGCCGCATTCGGCCTGGGACTCACCGGGGCGGTGCTGCCGATCTTCGTCTACTTCGCCTTCAACGGCGTC
>JBDLIK010000733.1:0-2372 GCA_039714895.1 Myxococcota bacterium
TATCGATGCCCCGCAGGGGGTCGACGGCCTCGAACCGCCCCTTCAACATGGCTGGAAAGTGATGAAGATCCAGCGAGTTACAGCATTGCTCCGAGGGAGCGGAACGGACCGGGTGGAGGTCTCGTTCTGCTATGATGCCGCTGATTCTGGCCGGCCCCCCGGCTCTTTTCCGGCGAAGGATCGATGAGCGAAAAGGACGGGTACTGGGACTGCCTCGACCGCGCGATGGAGGCATCGCACGGCGGCGATCCCGAGGCCGCGCTCGCCTGGCTCGACGAGGCCCTCAAGAGCCGCCCGGGTGGGGCTGAGGCCCACAACGGACGCGGCGAGATCCTCTGGGACGAGGGCAAGATCCACGAAGCCCTGCACGAGCTCGAGCTCTCCAGCCAGGCCGACCCCAAGTTCCTGACCGCCCACCTGAACCGCGCCGAGCTCCTCATCGAAGAGATGGGGGAGTACGAGCAGGCCCTCGAGCAGTGCGACCGCCTGCTTTCCGGGAGCCCGGAGCTCGCACGGCCCGATCGCGGCATCGAGGCCGAGATCTACTACCTGAAGGCGAAGGCGCTCTTCTACCTCGACGATCTCGAGGGGGCGTTGTTCCTGGTGCGCCGGGCGCTGAAGGCGGGCGGCCAGCACGGCACCTACCGGGCCTTCGAGGGGCAGCTCTGCTTCGAGCTCGGGCGCTTCGAGGAGTCGCGGGCGCTGCTCGAGGCGGCGGCGGTGATCGACCCGGAGTCGGCGCATGCCGCCTACCACCTCGGGCTGGTCCTCGAGCGGCTGGAGAGCCCCGATCCCGCTCGCGAGGCGTTCGCCCGCGCCAATGCTCTCGATCCGGAACACTACCCGCTGCCCCTCGAGATCGACTCGGCTGAGTTCGAGCAGATCGCCGCTCGGGCCCTCGATGATCTGCCCCGCTCCATCCACGAGTACGTCGAGAACGTGCCCGTGCTCATCGAGGACTTCCCTTCGCGGGAGCTGATCGAGACGTATGACCTCTCTCCCCAGATCCTGGGCCTCTATCAGGGCGTGCCGGGCACCGAGGGTGGCGTGACCGAGCAGCCCCAGGAGGTGACTCGGGTGGCGCTCTTCAAGCGGAACCTCGAGAAGGTCTGTCGCTCGCGGGAGGAGCTCGCCGAGCAGATCCAGGTGACCGTCAAGCACGAGATCGGTCACCATCTGGGCCTCGACGAAGAAGATCTCGACCGCCTCGGATTGGGATAGCTGGGCTGCGGGCTGCGCCCGCAGCCATCGGCCGTGCTCCCACGTGGGCTGGGGCGTGCGCCGCTCCGCTCGCTGCTAGTCTGGGTGCTTGAGCCAAGACGGACTGCTGGGCGCGCTCCGGAGCATCGTCGGACCGGAGGGGTGTCTCTCCCGCCCCGAAGAGCTCCTCGTCTACGAGTGCGACGGGCTCACCCTCCACACGGCCCCGCCCGCCGCCGTAGTCTTTCCCCGGGATACGGAAGAGGTGGCCGCGGTGGTGCGCGCCTGTCGCACGGCCAGGGTGCCCTTCGTGCCCCGAGGCGCCGGCACCGGACTGTCCGGAGGAGCGCTGGCCCTGGGCGGCGGAGTCGTGGTCGAGTGCTCGCGCCTCGACCGCATCCTCGAGATCGATCCGGAGAGCCGGCTCGCGGTCGTGCAGCCCGGCGTCGTCAACGCCGAGCTCTCGAGGGCGGTGGCCGAGCACGGACTCTTCTACGCCCCGGATCCCTCGAGCCAGGTCGCCTGCACGATCGGGGGCAACGTGGCGGAGAACTCCGGTGGGCCCCACACGCTCAAGTACGGCACCACCACCAACCACGTGCTGGCGCTGGAGCTGGTCCTCGCCGACGGGGGCGTGGTGCGCCTCGGCTCCCCCACGGGCTTCGCCCCCGGCTACGATCTGGTGGGCGCCGTGGTGGGAAGCGAGGGGACCCTCGGCATCGTCACCGAGGCGACGGTCCGCCTCACGCCGCACCCCGAAGCCGTGGAGACCCTGCTCGGGATCTTCCCGGACGTGGTCTCGGCCTGCCGCACCGTCGGCGCCGTCATCCGCGCCGGTCTCGTGCCGGCCGCCCTCGAGATCGTCGATCGCCGCACCATCCTCGCCGTCGAGGCGAGCGTCTACGCCGCCGGCCTGCCCCGGGACGCGGGGGCGCTGCTGCTCGTCGAGCTCGACGGCCCCGCCGCCGGCCTGCCCCGGGAGGTCGCGCAGATCGAGGCGCTCGCCGCCGCGAGCGGAGCCAGCCGGGTGCAGGTGGCCCGCGACGCGGCCGAGCGCGAGCGGTTCTGGCGGGCCCGCAAGGGCGCCTTCGGGGCCATGGGCCGGCTGGCCCCGGATCTCTACGTCCACGACGCGGTGGTGCCCCGGGCGAAGCTCCCCGAGATCCTCGAGA
>JBDLIK010000734.1:0-2370 GCA_039714895.1 Myxococcota bacterium
AAGTGGCGCAGGGTCGTCTCGTCGCCGAATCCCGTGGCCAGGATCACCGGGATCTCCGGCCGGTCCCGGCGCAGCGACCGCAGGACCTCCTCGCCGCCCAGGTCGGGCATCAGGACATCGAGGAGCACCACGTCGATGCGCGATCCGTCCGCTACGCGCTCGAGCGCCTCGCGCCCACCGCCGGCGGTGATCACCTCGTAGCCCGCGCGCTCGAGGAACTCCTGCGCGAGCTCGAGCACGAGATCGTCGTCGTCGACCACCAGGACGGTCCCGCCCTCCGATCTCCCCGCCGAGCCGCTCGAGGCGGAGCGGAGCGGCTCGGTGCGTCCGGAGCTCGGAAGCAGCACGCGGATGCTCGTGCCGCGGCCTGGCTCGCTGCTGAGCTTGATGGCCCCGTGATGCCCCTGCACGATGCCCAGCACCGCGGCGAGCCCCAGGCCCCGACCGCTCCGCTTCGTCGTGTAGAAGGGCTCGAAGATGCGCGCCCGGGTCGCCTCGTCGATGCCCGCGCCCGAGTCCGTCACCTCGAGGTAGACGTAGCGCCCCTCCGGTAGCTCCGAGGGACCGAAGGTGTCCGCCAGGTAGGCCGCGTCGGCCGTCATGTTTCCCGTGCGGACCCACACCGTTCCGGGGCGGTCCCCCATGGCTTCCGCTGCGTTCGAGATGAGGTTCACGGCCACCTGTCGCAGCTGGGTTTCGTCTCCCTCTACCAGGGTGGGCTCCCCGCTGAGGCGTAGCTCGAGCCGCCCGCGTCGTGTCAACGAGGCCTCGAGGAGCTCTTGCACGCTCTCCAGCAGGCGGGAGAGGTCCAGGGGCTTGAGGGTGACCGAGGCGTTCCCGGAGTAGGTGAGCATCTGATCCGTCAGCCCCGCCGCGTGCTGGGCGGCGGAGCGGATCCGCTCCAGCCGCGCAGCGACCGGCGATCCTTCCGGAAGCTCCGCCCGGGCGAGCGCGCTGTTGCCGAGCACGACGGCGAGGACGTTGTTGAAGTCGTGGGCGAGGCCGCCCGCCAGCACCCCGAGGCTCTCGAGCCGTTGTCGCTCCCGGATGTGGCTCTCGAGGGAGCGCCACTCTTCCTCGGCGCGCTTGCGGTCGGTGACGTCCCGGGTGGCGCCCACCAGCCGCAGCACTCCGTCTTCGGCACTGTGCACACCCTGCAGCGTGGTCTGCAGCCAGCGCACCTCGCCGTCGCGGCGGACGATGCGGGCTTCGAACTCGCGGCGCTCGCCCCGCATGGCTGCAGCGTGATGGGCGCTCACCGTCTCGAGATCCTCCGGATGGACGAGGCGTTGCCAGGGGATTTTCGCGAACTGCTCGGGGGTGTAGCCGGTGATGCGGGTGAAGGCATCGGTGACCCAGTCGCTCTCCAGTCCGCCGTCTGGCGTCATGCGGAAGGCGAAGCTCAGGTCTGAGCTCAGCTCCGAGACGGTGCGGTAGCGCCGCTGGCTGGCGCGCAGGCGTTGTTCGGCTCGGCGGCGGCCCTCCACCTCCGTCTCCAGGCTGTGATTGGCGGATGCGAGCTGCGAGGTCCGCTCGCTGACCCGCCGCTCGAGTTCCGCACGCAGGGCAACCTGTTGCTCGAGCAGGCGCTGGGCGCTGGCGCCGATCTGGGCGGCGACCGTGGGCGGTGTGGCGACGGCCCAGCTCCACAGCAGGATGGGCGGGAGCGGATCTCCAGCGAGGGCCGACACACCCCCGGCGCCGTCCAGCAGCGCCATCAGGGCGAACAGCGGTGCCAGCGAGCGCTGGGCGAAGGTCGTCCCGTCCCGGGTGAAGAGCGGCAGCATCGCCCACGCGGCGGCCAGCTCGGCGGCGGGCTCGAGCAGAATGCCGGCGGCATGGGAGAGATCGGCGTGGCCCGTCGCCACGCCCGCCGCCCGTGCGACGGCGATGCCCATCCCGCTCGGGATCAGCCAGCCGGGCAAGGGCTTCTCGCCGTAGGTGAGTGCGCCAGCCAGCAGCAGGACGGGGAAGAGGGTGCCCCCGAGCGCGGCGACGATCAGTCCCCAGCCGGGGTCTGCGTGGAGGCCCAGACCCGAGAGGAGCAGGAACGACCAGCCGCAGAGCCAGAGGGCGGCGGGGTTCTGCCGCGCCCGCGCTCGCATGCACCACACGAGCGCGATTGCCGAGACGACGAACACACACAGCGCCAGAGCGTCGATGGCTGCGCCTCGCTTCCGCTCCCAGCGAAGCCCGACGGGAGGCGGTGCCCCGAGTCTACCACCTCCACCTCCGATCAACCCGAAGAGCGAGCGGGGGGGTCCCCTCAGACTTCATCCCAGGTGGGCAGCCTCACACCCGGATCTCGCGCCAGCGACCGCGTGCGAAGCGGGTGGTGAGCATCGTGGCCTTCACCACGTAGTCGCCAAT
>JBDLIK010000735.1:0-2368 GCA_039714895.1 Myxococcota bacterium
TCGGGACGGCGGCTACAGCCTGGTCGCGATGCGCCGCGCCCACCCAGGGCTCTTCCAGCACCCCATGAGCACGCCCAGCGTGCTGGAGGACACGCTCGCCGAGGCCCGGCGGCTCGGCCTCCGAGCGGAGTGCGTCGAGGCGCGCTTCGATGTCGATTGCGCAGTGGATCTCAGCTGGCTCGCCCAGGCGCGCGCGCAGCAGCCGGAGCTTCCGTGTCCGCGCACCCTGGCGTTCCTGGATGCGAACGGCCTCTGGGAGCAAGGAGGCCGACTCGAGAGTCGGCCGACGCGCAGCGAGGCGGAGCCGAGCGAAGTGCCGGAGCCCGAGTGCGAGCGATGAGCGAGCACGAAGCCCGGCTGAGGCGAGCGACAGCGACACGATAAAGTGACACCCATCACCGGGTGAAATCCCAACGAAGGAGTTTCACCTCGAAAGAAGCGAAGCCGCGCCCTCAGAATTCGCCGCACACCAATCCTGTACGTAGCGGATTCAACACATTCTAAATCTGTGGCGAGGTCCCGAGATCTGCGCAAGCATCCGCTCGCTCGCGCCAAGGTGCTGTCCCCAAGCATTCCTCTAGCAGCTCGCTGGCGAGAGCATCGCGTGGCTCGCGTGGGAGGGTGTAGATCCGCTAGACGTAGGCGGCGCGTTGCTTGAAGTGGACCGGGGTCGAAGGGTGATCTCGGGCTCGCTAGGTCGGCGGCCGGGTTCCGGGCCGTCTCGGGAATCGGTTGTCGGTTCAACCAGACGAGGTGAAAACATGCGCAAGAGAATCGTGTGCACGGCAATCGTCGTGGGCCTCGCGCTCGCGCCGGTGGTCTCCTTCGCGGACGACGTACAGGATCAGCAGCAGCAGATGCAGGCGTTGCAGGACCGGATGAGCTCGCTCGAGGATCAGCTCGGCGCGGCCAACGACGTGGTCTCTCGGCAGCAGGAGATCATCGACCGTTCCGGGATCGCGGACGATCAGTCGGCCTCGTCCGGCGTGGCGGCCTTCTTCGACTCGCTCGAGATGGGCGGCTGGCTGGCGGGCTCGTACAACTACAACTTCAATGACCCGAACGGCGAGATCCTGGGTGGATCGAACCAGGGCGCCACCGGCTTCGCCCATCCCTTCCATGGGGACTCCAACAGCTTCCAGGTGGATCAGCTGTGGATGGAGATGGAGCGGCCGGTGACCGAGAGCCAGCGAGCCGGCTTCCGGGCCGACTTCGTGTACGGCAAGACAGCGGAGGTCCTGAACAAGCCGGGCTCCAGCAGCAATCAGAGTGGGAGTTTCGAGCAGTACAACCTGTACCAGGCCTACATCCAGTACCTGGCTCCGGTGGGCGAGGGGGTGACCCTCAAGTTCGGCAAGATGGCCACCCCCATCGGCGCCGAGGTGGCTCCCACGGTCTACAACTGGAACGTCACCCGGGGCAACGTCTACAACCTGCTGCAGCCCATCAACTGGGTGGGCATCTCGGCCGAGGCGGAGCTCGGCGAGGGCTTCAGCCTCCTGCTGGGCTACGGCAACGAGAACGTCGCCGACCTGGACGTGGACCTCAACCGCAACAAGGCGGTGATCGGGTCCCTCGGCTGGTCCGGGGAGACGGTCGGCGTGACCTTGAGCGGCACCTGGGGCAGCACCAACGGTGCCCTGCTGGCGACCAATGGCGGCGTCTACGCCCCGCCCTGCACGCCGCTCGCCAGCACCGGCCAGTGCACGCAGGGGTCCCTCGAGAGCGACAAGGAGATCATCGGAGACCTCGTGGTCACCTGGGATCCCACTGCCGATCTCTCTCTCTGGGTGGACGGCACCTGGCGCCGGGTGGATCTGAACGATGCGGGTAGCTTCGCAGGGAGTACGGCGAAGTCGTTCTTCCGGGGAAGCCAGGTCAGTGCCTGGGGCGTTGCAGCAGCGGGCCGCTACGCGGTGAACGACCGCATGGGAGTGGCCGTGCGCGCCGAGTACCTGGACGACCAGGACAGCTTCTTCACCGGCCTTGCCGTCCCGGGCGCCTTCACCACCGCAGGCAGCCTGGCCCCCGCAGGGGACAGCACGAAGCTGTACTCCTTGACGGGCACTGTCGACTACTCGCTCACCGAGCAGCTGGTGGTGCGGGGAGAGGTTCGCTACGACCTGGCGGACATCGACACGGGCAACTCTGGACTTCCGGCTGGCTACTCGCGTGACGAGGTGTTCATCGGCAGCAAGGCGGGCAAGCTCGAGGACGACCAGCTCACGGCGGGCGTAGAGGTGATCTACAACTTCTGATCCGGAATTCGAAGGCCAAGAGGGGCGCGGTGCCGCAGGGTGCCGCGCCCCTTTGTCTACTCCTGGAGCCTGCGACGCGACCAGGCGGGCTCGATCCCCAGCCGCTCCAT
>JBDLIK010000736.1:0-2368 GCA_039714895.1 Myxococcota bacterium
GCCCGACAAGCAACGCCGGGGCGATCAGGCCGAGGAGCCGAGCGGCTGAGCTGCGCTGCGGACGCAGCCGCTCCAGCGCGAAGGCAGCGCCCGCCAGCGCGGCGACGGCGAGCAGCGCCAGTGGATAGAGGCGGGAGAGCGAGAGCGCCCACCAGGGCCCGCCCGCGGGCTCGGGGAGCAGAGACACGACGCTGCCCAGAATGAGCGCCGAGGCCAGCACGGAAAGGGCCTGCATGGCGAGCAGGTCCCGGCGCGCCGCCAACGTAGCCGTCAGCAGCAGCAGACCGTCGGCGACCAGAACGTAGAGGAGCGACCCGCTCCAGCTCAGCGCGATCGCAACCCGCACTGCCAGGAGACCCCAGCCGATGCGGCGCAGGCGCGCGCCGGGGAACACGGCCGCCAGGCACAGCCACAGCAGCGTCGCTCCGAGCAGGGCCTGCAGAGCGTGATGATCGGCATTCCCCACGTGGCTGGCTGTGGCGAGGATCGGCATCACCGCCACCAGACCCGCCGCGCCAAGGGCGACGCCCACGCGTCCGACCCGCCGGGCGGCGAGGTAGACGGGGATCGGGGTGAGCGCTCCCACGCAGGGCGACCACCAGGCCAGCACCCGCTCCAACGACGCCGGGTCGCCTCCCAGCCCCCGGGCCAGGGCCGCCACCACGAAGTCTTGCAGGGGGGGCGTCGGCACCGCAGCGCCGTCCGGGTAGTTGATGTAGGAATCGAAGGTGAGGATGGAGGGAAAATTGACGAAGTCCCAGAGGGCGATGCGTGCGTGATAGTAGCTGTCGCCGGCGGCGAAGAGCACGTCTTCCCCGAGGAAGACGCCCTCGAAACCGAGCGAGCGCAGCAGGAACGCCAGCACGCAGAGGGCGAACAGACCCAGGGCTGCCATCTATTGCATGCGCCCCGGTCGCAGCTTCTCGGGCACGCGGTCCGGGGGCAGGCCGGGTCGCCTCGGATAGCGCTCGGCCGGGAGCACCACGATGCGGTCGCTGCCCAGCCACGACGGGTAGAAGTTGAAGTTGACCTCGTAGGGCCCGAACCAGGCCCGGCTGAGGTCGTAGCGGGGCCGCAAGGCGACGACGTACGGATACGACTCGGAGGCGTAGAAGACGACCTCGTCGACCTCGCGGAGCGGCCCGGACGTCACGTTCTCTCGCACCCGGCCGTCGAGCCGTCGAAGCTGGCCCCGGATCTGCTCCGACGCTGCAAACCGCGTGTCCGGGTGGGCGTCGAGGTAGGCGGCGAGCCCGTGCAGGTGCTTCCGTCCGTCGGCCGAGCGGATGCTCTCGCCCGCCTGGACGAGCCAGGCGGCGTCGATCAGCAGCATCGCCGAAACCGCAGCCACGAAGACGCCCCGCAGCATCCGCCCGGGCAGTCGGTCCCGGATCTCGGAGACCCCCCGGGCCGCGAGCACGGCGAGAAAGGGCGCCAGCACCAGATAGTTGCGCGGGATCATCACCGGATAGAGACTGAAGAAGAGCAGATAGGCGACGGGGAAGCTCGCGAAGACCACGGCGAGGGTCTTCGCCTCGCGGAAAATCGCGTGGGCGCCCACCAGCGAGAGGCCGAAGCAGGCCAGTGCGAAGAGCGGGTAGTGCGAGAACAGAACCAGGCCCAGGTACTCGAAGACCTTCAACAGGTGACCGGGGCCCCTGGCGACGGTGTGACCCAGGTGCCCGCTCGCGTAGGTTCCCTGCTGCAGCTCGAGCGCTCGGAGCACGGCTCCCGGATCGAGCAGGGTGCCGGGGGTGGTGAGCAGATAGGCGACGCCGAACCCCGCGACGAGCCCTGCCAGGCGCCGCAGGCGAAGCGCCCTGGGCAATCCCGCCGTCCCGATCCAGCCGGCCATGAGCACTGGCAGGAGTAGCAGGCCCGCGGTCCACTTGGTGCCACAGGCGAAACCCGCAGCGAGGGCCGCCACGACGAGCGGCCAGGAGCGCCCGGGCCGGAGACAGGCGTGGATGGATCCGAAGAGGGTGAGCGCAGCGAAGGTCATCACGACACCGTCCGGGGCCAGCCAGCGCGCGTGGTAGGCGACCTCCCAGGAGGTCCCGAGCAGCGCCGCCGCCACGAACGCCTCGAACACGCGTCCCCGCCAGCGCAGCACCAGGGCCAGTACCGGGAGCAGCGAGAGCGAGCAGACCACCAGGAAGAGGGTCCTGATTCGGAGCAGCGTTTCCGGCGCGGCGAGGGCCGCGAGCAGGCGCTCGCCGAGGGGTGACCCGTCCGCCGCGCCGCGCCCGGCGATCGCCTCCGGCGCCAGAGCGGCGAGGCAGAGCCAGTGGGAGAGGGAGGGATAGCGGAACCCGGCCGGCAGGAGGGTCCCGCTGTCCAGGGCGTCGCGCAGGTTTCCGACGTGGTA
>JBDLIK010000737.1:0-2363 GCA_039714895.1 Myxococcota bacterium
GGAGCTGGCGCGGATCGCCGGTGAGCTGCCGCTGCCGACGGTCGTGAACCTGGTCGAGGGGGGGCGGACTCCGCTGGTCCCCCACGCGCGCCTCGGGGAGATGGGCTTCAAGGTCGTCCTCCAGCCCGTGACGGCCCTGCTGGCCGGGCTGCGCGCCGCGCGCGTCGCCCTCGAGTCCCTGCGTCGCGACGCAGACCCCGCCGCCACCGCTCGCGGGCTCGAGGACTTCGAGGCCGCGAACGAACTCCTCGGCTTCGACGAGGCCGACGCCTTCCTGGACCGCCACCGCTGAAATTGTGGGTCGGTCAGCTGACGGCCGCGTCCCCCCGCTCTCCCGTGCGCACCCGGTAGGCCTCCTCCACATGCGCGACGAAGACCTTGCCGTCGCCGATGCGCTGGGTCCCGGCAGCCTCGACGATGGCGAGGGCGACCTTCTCGGCCAGCTCGTCCACCACCACCACCTCGAGCTTCAGCTTCGGGAGCAGATCGACCACGTACTCGGCGCCCCGGTAGAGCTCCGTGTGGCCCTTCTGCCTCCCGAAGCCGCGCACTTCGCTCACGGTCATTCCCTCCACGCCGACGCTGCGCAACGCGTCCCGGGTCTCGTCGAGCTTGAAGGGTTGGATGATCGCTTCGACCTTCTTCATCAGAGTCTCCTTCCAGCCGCTCAGGACCGCTCGCTGGTGGCGAGCGCGCGCGCGACGGGGCGCGCGTGCGCCGGCGGGCCGGCGTGGGACTCGTAGGAGCCCACGGCGCCCGCGCCGAAGTCGTAGGCGTGCTGTCCGTGCTCGCCCGCGTCGAGGCCCTCGAGCTCCTCCTCCTCGGAGACCCGAAGCCCCATCGTGGCCCGGATGACCCCGAAGATCGCCATGGCGGCTCCGAAGGTGAAGGCTCCGTAGGCGACGACCCCGATCAGCTGGTTCACCAGCGTGTGCTCGGGGTTGGTGGAGAAGATCCCGACGGCGAGGGTGCCCCAGATCCCGCAGCTGAGGTGCACGGAGATGGCACCCACGGGATCGTCCACCTTGATGCGATCGAAGAACATCACCGATCCCACCACCAGAACGCCGGCCACCACGCCGATGAGGACGGCTCCCATGATGGTCACCGTGTCGGCCCCGGCGGTGATCCCCACCAGGCCGGCGAGGACGCCGTTGAGCGACATGGAGAGGTCCGGCTTGGAGGCGATGATCCAGGAGGTCGCCATGGCCGCCACCGCGCCCGCCGCCGCCGCCAGACAGGTGGTGACCAGCGTGAAGGAGACGGCCGCCGGATCCGCACTGAGCACCGAACCTCCGTTGAACCCGAACCAGCCGAGCCAGAGCAGGAACACCCCCACCGCGGCCAGCGGCATGTTGCTGCCGGGGATGGGATGGATCCGGCCGCCCACGTACTTGCCCAGGCGCGGTCCCAGCAGCAGCGCCCCGGCCAGCGCCCCCCAGCCGCCCACCGAGTGCACCAGCGTGGAGCCCGCGAAGTCGTAGAACCCGAGCTGGTCGAGCCAGCCACCGCCCCACTTCCAGGAGCCGGCGACGGTGTAGACGATGGCCACGAAGAGCGTTGCGAACACCATGAAGGAAGGGAGCTTGATGCGCTCCGCCACCGCGCCCGAGACGATGGTGGCGGCGGTGGCGGCGAACATTGCCTGGAACAGGAAGTCCGTCCAGTACGTGTACCCGCCGTCCGCGTAGGCGATGGTGTTGGCGCCCTCCGCCCAGCCGGCCCCGAGGCCGAGTCCCGCGAACCCCAGCCAGCCCCCGATGGCGTTGAACTCTCCCGGGTACATCAGGTTGAAGCCGCAGAGCGCGTAGGTGAGGATGCCGATGGAAACCACGAACGTGTTCTTGAACAGGATGTTCGTGGTGTTCTTGGAGCGCGTGAGCCCCGACTCGAGCGTCGCGAAGCCCAGGTGCATGATGAAGACGAGGCCCGCGGCCAGCATCATCCACACGTTGTTGGCCGTGAACTGGGCCATGCTCACACCCTCGTCCGCCCAGGCCACAGCCGGGAACAGGAAGACCACCAGCGGGAGTAGCGGCGCGATCCGTCTCACCTTTGCACCTCCAGAGAAAGCGTTCTGGCTCCGGGGTCCGGCTCCCGGGCACCGGTCACCGCGCAACATGAGCAACCTGCGTGCCAACCCGGAAACGCCCGCTCAGCCAGGTTCGACGATCGAGCTGCGCGCGATCGGACCCGAGTGTGCGAGGGCCTGCGCAGGTGCGCGCGGTCGTGCGCTCTCTCGGAGGCACCCCCTGCTCGCTTCTTGAGCAGCCGCCTTGCGATCTACTCGTGCGCTAGCCCTACCGGGGGCCGGGTGGACCCCTCGGCCCCGGGACTCCGCGGCATGCGAGGGCCGAATCAGG